>NZ_CACSIH010000229.1:0-70981 GCF_902705805.1 Alteromonas alvinellae
CAGAAAATTATTGATGCAAGCGCTTCATTTAATGCCTCGCTTCAACGTGGTGCGTATTATACATAGGGACTTTCGCAACACAAGTACCAGCATGCGAAATATTTCATTTTTCTGACTGTTAGCGGTTTAATTGACCAACATGAACAAAGTTAATACGAATTAACCGATTTTTAGCTCCCATTTACACACGTTGATTCAAGCTATTTAAATTTTTCCATTTTTTCAGCTAACGAAAAATCTAATTCTGTGAGCCCACCAGCGTCGTGCGTAGTCAATGTTACCTCTACCTTATTGTAAACATTGAACCACTCCGGATGATGTTTTAGCTTTTCCGCCCAAATCGCAATTTGAGACATCCACCCAAAAGCTCGGATAAAGCTCTTAAACATAAACGTCTTTTTGATAGTGTCTCCACTTTGCTCCCATGGTGTATCATCGGAAACCAATTCGTTGAGCGCTTTCAATTTTTCGTTAATTTCATTATCAGACAGCTTCGTCGCCATTCTTGTCTCCTTCAATCACTGATGATTACGTAAAAGTCTTACCTACTACGAGATACTTTAATCGATTGGTTTAACATTAGAAGAGACTGGAGACAAAATCACAAAGAGGAGTGGAGGCTAAGGTTTACAAAAAAGCCACCCTTCAAATTTTATAGTCAAAGGGTGGCTATACTTCTACCTTATTAATAGATTAGAACTCGATAGCTAAGCGCGCATAGATTTGACGACCTCGTGGATCGTGAACCTTAGAGTCAAACCCGCTGTTAGTGAATAGCTGTGGAGGCTCTTCGTCGAACATGTTAATTGCGCCTAACGTCAATACATAACTTTGTTCTGTATCATATAAGCCACCTAAGTCGATGTTGTATTGAGCATCTACCGTCAAGTGACTATCCACTTCGTAATAGCCACCTGAACAACCACCCACGTTTGCAGTACCGTCCGCGCAATTTTGATCATCGTCATACGATGAGATGTAGCGAAGGAATATATTGGCTGCATGAATATCGTTTTGCCAAGCCAGCCCCAAGTTCGCACGTAATTCAGGTGAAGACACTCCAATGTTATTGAAGTTACGGCGTCCAGCACCATCAATGTTTCCTGCCTGTGGGTCCATCAAGTCATACTTAGTGATGTAGGTCGCATTCAACGTAGGTGTAAAGTTACCGAAGTCTGTCTCTATTTTATAACTGGTTACAAAATCAAGACCCGATGTTTCCATAGAACTCGCGTTAACATATGTGTTATTTACTTGAAGAACAGGCCCAGTCAGCGGGTCTCCAGCACGGATAACGCGGTCTGGGTTAGTCGGGTCTTCATTTAGTACCGCCTGCGCGTTCTCTTGAATGATCAGGTCTTCAAACTCGAAATTCCAATAATCAACTTCAACAGAAAAGTCTCTGAAAGGCTCGTATGAGAAGCCAATATTATAGGCTGTCGACTCTTCGGGTTTTAGCTCTTCATTACCCGATGTTCTAACAGCTACAAATGCCGTAGCACCTTGAACGGGGTCAATAAGCTGTTGCAACGACGTTGCGCCACCTTGTGCTAAGAACACTGTTGGCGCTCTAAACGACGTAGATATCGAGCCCCGAAGTGAAAACTCATCAGTCGCACGCCACGAAATCGCTAACTTTGGATCCACCGTACTTCCAATGCTACCGCCGTAATCTTCATAACGAACCGCTAGCTGAACATCTAATTCGTCATTTATTGGTAATGCAAGTTCACCGAACGCCGCCCATACATCCTGGCTACCATCAATATCAGGGTTACCGATAACGAATGTGAAACTGTCTTGGTTAGCAAGGTCATCGTAATCTTGGCTAAGCTGGTTTTCACGATATTGAACACCCAATGCTAACGCCGCAAAGCCACCGCCCATTTCGAACACATCAAACGATGTAAACGCTTCGAAAACTTCGAGGTCAGCTTTAGAGTCAATCACTTCGGTTCCCGTAAAGGAGCTAACCACGTAATCAGAGTTAGGTGCCGTTGTGTAAGACGTTGCAAATGGGTTGAAGAATTCGCAATCCCCTACCCCTGGCGTTCCAGCGATAGGGTCACAATTAGAGCCACCTAGACCGTATAGCGCAAGCTGAAACTCGGTATTTAGTACGTCAGGAACCCTATATACAAAATCGTTAACCGCACGTGTATAGCTTACTTCCCAGAACCCAGTGTCTGTTACACCTTGTAAACTGGTGCTAAAGCGAAAGGTATCTGATTCGGTATTAGCTGGGTCACCAGGGAAGCCGTTACCTTCTGCACGGCCGAAGAAAGCGACAGGCTGACCAAATGGATTCTGCGGATGATAATCCGGAACAATTGGAGAGGTTAAAATTGGGAAGCTCGGTGCTCCACCACGTTCAGCACGGTTTCTCGCTAAACTGAATTCAGCCGACCATGTAATATCGTTATCGAACTCGTAGTCTGCACGTACATAAGCATTTGTTCGGCTCTCATCGGCAACATATGAATAGAATTTACCGAAATCAAAACCACAAAAACCAATTTCTAAACCTGGCACTGTACCACTTGGCGCAAGTAAATCGGGTGCGCCACCAAACTCCTCACATCCGTACGGGTCGATAATGGGCAGTGCCCCTGCACCTGGAATATTTAAGAAGAAAGAGCCTGGGTTACCCAGAGCACTTGTATCGTCTTGGGGACGACTTAGTCGTCTATCGCTGAGAAAAAGCGGCGAACGGTTGGTATAGCTTATCGCCGCTAGTACGCTTCCGTTATCTCCGGTTGCGCCCCATAAACCTTGTAAAATGTATTCTTTGTTGTCGCCATGCGCACCATCTTGATAGTCAAGGCTTACCATTGCTCCGTCATAATTGCGTTTGGTGATAAAGTTAACGACACCTGCAACGGCATCAGAACCATACAGAGCCGACGCACCATCTTTAACCACTTCCATACGATCAATGGCAATCATCGGTACAAGAGAACTGGTATCGACGAAGTTCAGGCCTTCGTTCGTTGGTTGCGCTGTAACGACCTGACGCTTGTTGTTAAGTAAAACCAGAGTAGACGCTACGCCTAAACCACGAAGGTTAATATTCGACGTACCCGCTGTTGCGTTTTGCGTAAAAGCATCTGGGTTGTTTTCAGCACCCGTGTTAATAGTGAGTGTTTGTGTAATATCCGCAATATTCTTTGCGCCAATCGCGTCGATAGCCACGCTATCTACCACGGCTAGTGGAGAAGGAGATTCGAAGTTTTCGCTACGGCGAACAAAACTACCGGTAACCAAAATGAGTTCTACGTCTTTCTTAGCTTCTTGCTCACTTTCAACGTCTGCTTCTTGGGCTGATGCGATATAAGGAGAGCAAAATAAAGCAGTACCGACCATTGCCGCCACTGCTGTCTTACGCGTTTTAAATTTCATAGTGTGATTCCAAATCTGGGCTTATCACTACCGGCATTACTACCCACACTTTCCGCTAGCGACAGGCTGTTCGATTTCGTGTTGTTATTGTTTGGAGGTGACAGAATGTCGACCTACATGATTGATACTATGCTCGAATTTTATCTTTGTAAATTTATTGTGAATAATATGTTTACATTAATTTTACACATGGTCAGACCAGATAGACTTAAGGCTACAGAACCCAATGCCTCAGTCACAGTTTCTAAAAAGCATAGTGAGAAGATGTTTCTCTGTGTGCGTAATTTATTCACTCTTGCGTTTTCAGCACTGACCACACTAAAAAACTTAATATATAAAAATCAGTAACTTGAGAATTTTATTTTACGGTTCAATTCTTGAATCAGCTTGGTTATAACTAAGTAAATGGTAATGAGGGTTATGGATTTTCCGAAGGTAGATGAGGTATATAAGCTGCTAAGTTCGAAGCTTGAAAGCTGGATAGAAGGTGCAATTACTCTCCTTCCTAATCTTGTCGTCGCCTTTCTCATTGCCATATTGTTCGGCGTTATAGCAAAGATGGTAGGTAACGTTGTTGGCAAGTTAATGCGGCGCACGTTTGAATCGCGTCAAATTGCCGGTCTGCTCACTTCAATTATCAAATCCATTGTCCTCTTGGCGGGCATATTTATAGCGCTAGATTTTGTCGGCCTCAAAGGCACAGTTACTTCATTGCTTGCAGGTGCAGGTATTGTTGGACTGGCCGTCGGTTTTGCTTTCCAGGATATGACAGAAAATTTCATAGCTGGGATAGCAATGGGGATTAGAAAGCCCTTCGAAATCGGCGATGTCATTGAGGCAGAGGGTGTGTTTGGAAATGTGAAAGAAATTAATCTTCGAAATACTCTCGTCGAGACCTTCTACGGGCAACTTGAAGTTATCCCTAACAAAATTTTATTCCGAAATATACTGACAAATTACTCCAGTTTAGGATATCGAAGGATAGAGATCCCTGTCGGGATTTCTTATGCAGACGATATTGAGACTGCAGCTAACGTCATTACCAACGCAATGAACGATAAAGATTACGTTATCAAAAAAGATGAAACTGCCGTGTATGCAGAATCATTTGGCGACTCTAGTATTAATTTATTGCTGTGGTTTTGGATCCGCTACCCGGGCGAGCCCGGTTTTATGATGGTTAGACACGACGCCATCAATACGATTAAAACGGTGCTTGAAGACAACGATATTCTTATCCCGTTCCCAATCAGGACGTTGGACTTTAATGCCAAAGGTGGAGACAAACTTAATGCCATGCTGAAAGAGCACAATGAGCAAAGTACTAATAACAATTCAAATTCATCAAACCAGCAGTCTGATGTAAAAGCAGGTGCCCCCCCAGATCAGCCTGGGAACGAGTAATGTAAAAGGAGATAAAGATGGAAATATTAGATTCAAAATCACTTAAACACGCATTCTTAGCTATGATTATCACAGCAAGTTTTGGAGTTTTAGGCGGCTGCGCAACGATTGAAGGCGCCGGCAAAGATATTCAAAGCGCTGGTGAAGCAGTAGAAGAAGGTGCTGAAGAAGCGTCTAATTAAGCTTTGATTTACTTATGTGAGATTAGCCTGATGCTTTTTAACAGAGTTAGAACGCATCAGGCTTTTACATTTCTAAAGGTTACCTTTTACAACAGCACCTAATTTTTTAAGGTGATACTTATTCAGTCTTTTATGTAACGCAAGGTAATAGACATCCTCTCATACTGCTAAACGTTACCACGTCATTAGGGCTTGAGCACCGCTAACATGAGAAACCCTCCAACCAGTGCAGGGTTACCACTTGACTTCAACAAACAACTCGCCTCAACTTTAAACAGTTTGCCTTGCGGCTTTTCACTAACATCAACGAGTTTAAATTGATACTTAACTGCGTCGTTACTCTTGACCGGTTCAAGGAAGCGTAGCTTATCTATTCCATAGTTAATCATTGATGCGATGCGTTCACTTGGGGCAATAACCTCTGCAAACGCTTTAGGCATGAGACTGGCAGTGAGAAAGCCGTGAGCAATTGTCGTTTTAAATGGACTTTCTTTTTCGCACTTAACCGAATCTAGATGAATCCACTGATGGTCGCCTGTTGCATCTGCAAATTGATTAATCATATCCTGTGTTACTGTTAACCATTCGGGTTGCGTAAGTGACTCATCTATCGCTAAATCTAAAAGTGTCTTCATAATTCCAGTCCAATTTCCGTTTATTAACGACAAAACTACTATTATTTAGTTGAATACTTCAATTAACTTTTAATAATAGGTATTTATAAGTATTCCTGTTACACTAACGTAAATTATACGTAGATGCTATGTAGCAAGTCATCAAAGTGTTGGCCAAAAGCACTGTGGTGCAAACTAGCGCCTCTTCATCTATTGGCTATGTTCAGGGCACTCGCTCTTAAAGGATTAGTTATGAATCTCAATAGAATCGATTTGAACCTTTTTGCAGTATTCGACGCCATCTATACGGCAGGAAGCTTAACCAAGGCAGCAGATGTCTTGTGTATTACTCAACCAGCAGTAAGTAACTCTCTCGCAAGACTACGAGAAATGTTAAACGACCCCTTGTTTGTTCGTACTGGTCACAGCATGACACCAACACCTGTAGCCCAAAACATTATTGTGCCTGCGCGTCAAGCATTGGCATTGTTGCGCAAAAGCGTTCAGGAAAGCCACACGTTTGACCCTTTAACTGCCGAGAAGTCTTTCAATTTTGCAAGCAGAGATTTACTTGAGGCTAGTATTATGCCTCGATTGGTTGCTCGCCTTCAGAATCTAGCGCCCAACATTGGCTTGACCAACTATGAGATACCTAGAAGCCAAGTAGTATCTGCTATGGCAGCGGGTACATTAGATTTTTTTGCTGATGCATCTACGTTCACTGACCCTCACCTTTGCAAAGAAAAGATCGCACAAGACAGGTTTGTAGTGCTTGCTCGTAAAAACCACCCTGCTCTAAAAAACGGCTTAAACTTAGATACATTTTTGCGCTTGGGGCATATTAACGTGTCTCAACGTAAATCAGGCGCAGGCCCCATTGATGTAGCGCTAGACAAAATGGGCAAAAGAAGAAAAGAGGTAATGCGTGGTCAACACTTTTTAACGGTGCCAAGTACCATAGTTAAAACAGACTTAATAGCGTGTTTGCCGTTTCACTTGGCAAAACACTACGACCTCGCCATTTATGAAATGCCATTCGAATTACCTGCAGTAGAGTATTATCTGTATTGGCACGTCAGTGCAGACCACGACTACGCACACATGTGGATGCGCGAACAAATAATGGAAGTAGCAAGTAACTTCAAGCCGCACTAGCTTAAAAAGAACGCCCCATTGGGGCGTTCTTTTTGAATAAAGCTTGGTTATAAAACCTCATACCTAAGTATTACTCCCATCATTTCAAAAAGATATTTTTTTGCGTTTAATTAAGTCCGAACGAACAAACAAACTTTTAAAATACTTGAGGAATTAACCATGTTGAAAATCGTTAAAGCTTCTCTTGTTATCGCGGCGACACTAGGTGTATCGGGCGTTGCTCAGGCTGATGTGAGCGAGGCGCTTGCAAACATTTGTACTATTGTACAAGCAGACGACAAAGGCGAATTACGTAAAAAAATGCGTTCTGTAGAGTCAGACTACCGCATGAAGCTAAAAGACTATTACTCAGGTATTAGCTGCAGTGGAAATAGCCTTATCCGCACGGCTCTTTTGAACAATGCTGTAGAAGCAGGTGAATTGCTGGTTAAGAAAATGCCAAAGAGCGATTTACAGGCACCTGAAGCTGACGGTAAAACACTACAGGCTTGGGTTGCCGAAAACGGCTTACAGGATAACCCAATTGCAGCGGTGCTCAACGACCGACTGTAAAACAATTTCACGCCATGTGAACCTGTTCAACATGGTTGCAGAGAAATCTGCACTTTAAGAAGCGACCTTCGGGTCGCTTTTTTCTTTGGAGCAGACACAAAAAAGGGTAATGCACTACCCTCTTTTCATTCCAGCGAACTTAGATTGACTTACTCGCTTTAGTCATAAGAAAACCTGTCATTACGCCAATCACTTACGCATTGCAAGCGCCGTCATTGTACTTTTCAATCAAGGTATATAGGTTATCTTGCTCGTCGAACACTTTTTTCATGGCACGGTCATTTTCGCGAAGGCCGACACCAATGTGAACAATACCCGTATGAACATTCTCCACATCATAACCTGGACGCTTAACCTCATTGGGTAACGATAAGTTTGCTCTGTTCAACAAAATAGACGTTTGAGATTGCTGAGAACCTTACTAGCTTTGTAGCGCTTTTTGGCGACGCATCGCTCAATACGCAGTAACGAAATAGATGACCGTTCACGCAAACCCAACGTTGAAGAATTAATCTCAACATGTTTGGTGTTTTATTACCGAAATAAAGATGGGGTCACAATTGCAACCTTGACGCCATTTCAACGCAAAGAAAAAGCATAGATGCTGTTTCTTCGCACTTTTTTGATCGTTTCACAATTTCATTCTTCATTGTGCAATTAGCTCTCAATCCCTTTAATACTAAAGGCTATAGCGCCACCTCCTCCTCTACATCTTTAGTATAAGGTACAAACCAATATACTTAGTTATTTGAGTGAATGTTTTTTAATCATCTTGGTTGTTTTTTAATTAACCCCGAACAAACAAACCAATTATTAAAACAAACGAAGGAAATTTAACCATGTTGAAAATCGTTAAAACTTCACTAGTAATTGCAGCATCTTCTTTGGCTTTCTCTAACACGGCACAAGCAGATGATATAAACCAAGCGCTAGCTAACATCTGTACTATCGTTCAAGCAGATGATAAGGGTGAATTGCGCAAAAAAATGCGTAGTGTGCAATCAGACTACAAGCTTAAGCTTCGCGATTACTACTCAGGCATATCTTGTGGCGGTCAAAGCTTAATCAGAACTGCACTTTCAAACAATGCTGTTGAAGTGGGTACATTGCTTGTTAAGAAAATGCCAAGTAAAGATCTACAGGCACCAGAAGCTGACGGTAAAACATTACAAGCGTGGATTGCTGAGCAGGGTCTGCAAAGCTCACCAATTTCAGCTGAGCTAAACGATAGGATTTAATACCTCTTTCACATTGCCATGTGAATCGATTCAACATGGTAGCAGCGAATGCTGCACTGAGAGGCCCCACTGCTACGGGGCCTTTTTCTTTTTTTTCAAAAAAATATCAACCTTAGCTCAGGCTTTCTTCAGGAAAAAGAACGGTTTTGTTAGTCCTATACGTCCATGATTTTGTTGCCATTAAGGCAAATATTATTCATGGAGATTAAAATGAAAACTTCACTCAACAAAAAATTTTTAGCGCTATTCGCTTGCACGGCACTCTGTTCTTTTAATTCACTGGCAAATATAGAGATAGGACTAACTTTAGGCACAAGTAAACCTAAAAATTATGACCAGTGTGCATGTACACCGGGTGGTTCAATAGAAGACATTGAAGCAGAGGTAGATATCGATTTAGCTTTAGCTCAGATGCGTTATGTTTTCGACAATGGTATTTTTGTCGAATTGCGTCATGGAAAGGGCTTTTCAAAATCAGAAAGTCGAGTTACCCCACGAGGTGGAGAAACTGTAAGAGGTCTAGACATAGAACTTTATGGTTTAACGAATACATCTATTGGTTATAGATTTTTTTGCAGATCAGACGCTTTCCCCCTATGTAATGCTGGGCACAACGACAAACATTGTATTAACCGCATTTCTACCCGATAGGCCTGAATTTGGACGGGAAAATTACAGTAATGAATTCTCTTATGGTGCCGGAGTAAACTGGAATTTATCTGAGAACTTTTTAGTTAGACTTGAGTACTTTCAATACTCTAATGGCGATTTAGGTGATACTGGAGCAGTTGACTTATCAACATGGTCAGCATCAATAGCATACCGCTTCTAAAAGGCTTTGGAGGCGATTAATTTAATCGCCTCAGCATTTATTTGCATGATTGTTTCAATTAGGCTTCTACTTGGATAAAAGTTTATGACTATGCCAAACACGATATTCATAACTGCCCTAGTATGCACCTTTTTCTCTCTATCGGCTTATTCTGCGTCAAAATATTCGGGTCCTATCATTGATGTACATATTCACGCGTATAAAGAACAAAGTCCATTGTTTGGTCTTGAACATCCCCCAACGCTTCGAGGCAAAACCTACCGTGCAGTGAAAAACGCAGAGCATCTAAAACAAGAAGTGCTGCAACGATTTCATAAATACAATATTGTGAAAGCAGTAGTGACTGCTGGTGAATTATGGTTGGAAGATGCGCCAACTACGATTTTAGTAGCAAACGCGACAAAACCGCCATCAATACTAAAAAAGCAACATGAGCTTGGTTATTTAGATGTTATCGCTGAAGTCGCGCCGTTTTATGAGGGTAAGAGATTAGACCACCCTTCAATTGAGCGTTATTTCAAGCTTGCAGAAGAGCTCGGAGTGCCAATTGGAGTACATATTTTTCCTGGGGGCCCTAACTTTGGCTTGCACTATTTGCCAGAGATGCTGGGCTCAATGCGCGCATATAATGCATCGCCGGGTCAAATAGATAATCTGTTAGTGAAATACCCGAAATTAAAACTGTATATAATGCATGGTGGCTGGCCCTTTATCGAAGACTTAAAATCACTTTTATACATGCACCCCAATGTCTATGTTGATATTGCGGTTGTAAATTGGATCCTGCCAGAGAAAGAAGTCATCAAATATATAATAGCACTGACTGATGCGGGTTTTGGAAACCGTATCCTGTATGGGAGCGACCAGATGGTATGGCCTGATATTATTGACGATGCAATAGCAATGATAAATGACAGTGATGCACTAACCCTTACGCAGAAAGCTGATATCTTCTAAAATAACGCTGCCAGATTTTGGGGCTAACGGATACACAAATGCGCCAACATAAAGCAAAGAAAAATACGCGTTAAAGTGCCATAGCCCGTTCAATTATACTGGCCGTCTTATTGTTCTCTGAAATGGCCATCTTTAATGCTAATTTATTTTCTTCGTGTTTTTCTAGAAGCATCTTAAACCTTGGTATGTCAATCATTTTATGAAAGAAGGGTTCACTTTCAATTCCATAAAATCGCTCAAAGCTTAACGGAACAGATCTGTTATTAATCAAAGTTGCTAATATTTCGAGTGCTTCACTATATTGACCCATTTGCGTATAAAGCTGCGCTAAATAATAGTCGTAGTAGCGGCTTCTGTTATCTGTCTCTAACGCTCGCGTAATTTCTTCGACAATCTTTAGTTCATTGCTAACATCGTTTGGATAAAGCAGTTTTCTGAACAAGAGCGATTGACCGCTGGATACTTTCGACAAAGCAAGATCACCATAGCATTCTTGCTGTCCATTGAGCACTTGTGATACTGAGTACAAATAAACTTGAGGAAAGAAACCAACGTTAAAATCATATTCATTAACGCTACTTAAATATGCTTCGATGCGTTCGATTCTATTTTCGAACTCGCTGTGATTTAGCTCATGTAAAGTCAATGTTTTTGTAACGGGTGGTGCGAGTTTCTTCATTACCTCGTGAATTTGATTGAGAACTTTCTTTTCACCGGTATATTCATGAACTTCAGCTTTATGAACCCAACAGTTCATGAATCGTATGCTGCGAGCAAGGCACTCTTGAGCTTGAGTATCTGCGTCAACAATTTCATTTCTCACTACATGGATGTAAGCCAAGCCGATTTGAAAGAGTAGGCTTTTTCACACTAACAGTTTCGTTCGGGTTTGTTTTTATAATTGATTTATTGAATTTGTAGCCACGTTTGGGAATAGTCTCAACGGCTGAGCTCAGACCTGGCTCCAATAGCTCTAGCTTTTTTCTCAGATCCGAAATAACTCTAGAGAGCGATTCATCGGCTCCGAATCTATTGGGCCAAACTTCCTGAAGCAATATATCTCTTGTCACCACTTCGTCATTCGCACTCAACAACAATGCTAATACTTCAGAAACTTTATTAGTGAGTTTTACGACAACGCCACTTTTTTCGACCGTATTTTCTGTACGATTAAATTTGAACCCATTTAATTCAAAGCAAGCGGAAGCATCCATGACTATTCACTCCATTTACTGAACAGCAAACTAGAAACATAAGGATAATATAATACAACTAGACGAGATAAAAAATAGCACGACACTACGATGTATTTTCGTATAGTTGCCCTTCATTGCAACCCTTGCCCTACACGTATAGGAAACTATACCCAGTTATTTCAGTATATGTTTTTCAACAACTTAGATTAGGGTTTAATGCATTCCAACGAACAAACATAATCTTAAAAACAACAACCGAAGGAATTTAACCATGTTGAAAATCGTTAAAACTTCTCTAGTAATTGCGGCATCTACTTTAGCCTTCTCTAACGCAGCTCAAGCTGATGACATCAACGAAGCGCTAGCAAACATTTGCACAATTGTTCAAGCCGATGACAAAGGTGAACTTCGCAAGAAAATGCGTAGCGTGCAGTCAGACTACAAACTAAAGCTTCGCGATTACTACTCTGGCATTTCTTGTAACGGCCAAAGTCTTATTCGCACCGCTCTAACCAATAATGCGGTTGAAGTGGGTACGCTTCTTGTTAAGAAAATGCCAAGTAAAGATTTGGCTCAGCCAGAGTCAGACGGCAAAACTTTACAAGCCTGGATTGCTGAGCAAGGTCTACAAAGTTCACCTATTTCAGTTGAGCTTGACGGCAGAATTTAATACAACAATTTAGTCACACCATGTGATACATCGGTTCAACATGGTAGCGGCAGGACGCCGCACTGGAGGCCCCTTTTAGGGGCCTCACCCCATTCTAAGCCCTTAAAAAATCTATCATTTCTTTTCGCACCCACTCAGGCTTTTCCCTGTGTAACCAATGCGACGCACTCGGATTGAACCGCTTTGTAATCTGCGGAACATAGTGTTCAATTTTATCTATTACACTTAAATCAAATGCATCATCTTGCTCTCCCCATAATAGTAGCGTTGGGCAGTGAATAAATATCTCGGGTATACGAATGTCATCTAACACTTTTTTAGATACATTCATTTGAGGCACTTGTTGTGGCATTTGCCTATAGTAGCTGAGCATCGCGCTAAGGGTTCCAGGGTCACGCCAATCGTTGAGTAACTCTCTTGAGTAGCTCGATTTTTGCTCAAAAAGGCAGCTTCCGATCATATTTTTCAATAGCTGAAAGTCTGTATTTGAAAGAATACGTTCTGCGTTCCTATCTATGAGCGTAGCGATATACTGGCTTTTTTCTCTTTGCATAGAAGAGGTTTTAATTGCACGTGTGAAACAAGATGGATGCGCAGCATTTACAATGATCAGTTTGCTAATCAATGTTTGGTGAAAGGCTGCTAGGGGCCACGCTATTGCCCCGCCCCAATCGTGTCCCAACAAAATAACCTTTCGGCCTTTTTTAACTTTCTCGATGAAGGCGGCCATTCGACCTATCAATGATGGAACCTGGTAGTCCGTTTCACTAGGTAGTGGACTCGATAAATGATAACCAGGCAAATCTGGAGCAATGATGTCAAGTGTTGTGGGGAGTATCGCCATTAACCCCTCCCACGTATGTGCATTCTCTGGGAAGCCATGAAGCATTATAATTAAAGGGTTCTTTGCGCCCTCTTCTTCTCGGGATAAATAATGAATGGAGGCCCCATCAACCATTGCGTATTTGGAATCAACCAATGTGCTCACTTCCTCTATGTGATTTTAAGAAACAAAAAAGCCGAGCAAAATAAGGTATCCAATGATTACTGATTAAATCATTTTTCCGGCTACATTATTTTCTCGGCCTTTAGTGCGCCTTTTCTTGACGCACTTGCCTGGCTTTTATGTCTCTATTCGATGGCAAACATGCTCTCTGGCATAGACATTAAGTTGTCAGCACCTGACTGCATAGCTGAAACAAGCGAGCGAGTACGGGTTAATAAACGGTCAAAATAGAAGCCCGTTGTTAAAATTTTACTCTTATAAAACTCGGTTTCAGTGCTACCTGCATCAAGCTGCTCTTGTGCCTTCACGGCCATTTTAAGCCAGAAGTAAGCAACGGTGACATAACCTGAGTACATTAGGTAATCGACAGACGCTGCGCCTATTTCGTCAGGGTTTGACGCTGCGGCTTTACCTATATCCATAGTAATCTGCTGCCACTCGTCAAGATGAGAGTTAAGTGCATTGGTCCAAGCGCTAAACTGCGCGTTGTCGCGCAATGAATTGCAGTAATCACGCACTTCTTGCACAAATACGTTCAATAGCTCACCGTTAGAACCCATTACTTTACGGCCTAGTAAGTCAACAGCTTGAATACCCGTTGTACCCTCGTACATAGTACAAATTCGTGTATCGCGAGCCAGCTGCTCCATGCCCCATTCCTTAATGAAGCCGTGCCCGCCGTAAACCTGCATGCCGTAACTGGTCGATTCTTGCGCAGTCTCTGTTAAAAAGGCTTTTACAATAGGTGTTAAGAACGCAAGTTTTGCATCGGCAACTTGCTTTTCGGCCGCATCGTTTCCGTAGAGTGTAATATCAACCAATTGCATACAATAAGCCGCTAGCGCACGGTTACCTTCAGCGAACGCTTTTTGCGTTAACAGCATACGGCGCACATCAGGATGCACAATAATGGGATCGGCTGGGCCTTCAGGATTCTTTCGCCCCGTCAACGAACGGAACTGAATGCGGTCTTTTGCATAGCGTAACGCACCTTGGAAAGCCGCCTCAGACGCTGCTAAGCCTTCAAGGCCTGTGCCAATACGCGCGGTATTCATAAAGGTAAACATACAGTTTAGACCACGGTTAGGTGGGCCTATCAAATAACCTTTTGCGCCATCGAAATTGATCACACAGGTTGCGCTGGCTTTGATACCCATTTTGTGTTCTATGCTTCCGCAGCTTACCGCATTGCGGTCTTGCTTTTCACCGTCTTCAGATACATTAAATTTAGGCACAACAAACAAAGAAATACCCTTGGTACCTTCTGGTGCGTCAGGCAAGCGAGCTAACACAATGTGTACAATATTTTCGGACATATCATGTTCACCAGCTGAGATGAAAATCTTTGTGCCCGTTAAACTGTACGTACCATCTTCTTGCGGTTCTGCGCGGCATTTCAACATACCAAGGTCTGAACCACAATGTGCTTCAGTTAGACACATTGTGCCTGTCCACTCACCGCTGATCAGCTTCTCAAGAAACATTTTTTGCTGCAATTCAGTTCCGTGTGCTTTAAGGGTTTCCATACATCCCTGACTCAGGCCTGGATACATAGCCCAAGAATGGTTAGCACCAGAGAACCATTCTGCGATAATTGAAGACAGCGAATACGGTAGTGCCTGCCCACCAAATTCTTCTGGGTGAGACATACTTGGCCAACCACCCTCAACATAGGTTTGATAAGCTTCTTTAAACCCTTTTGGCGTGGTGACTTCACCATCAACCCACTTACACCCTTCTTCATCGCCAGACGCGTTGATAGGTGCAAGCGTATTTTCAGAAAACTTAGCCGCTTCAGCGAAAATCGCCGAAACTAGGTCTTCCGAGGCTTCATCGAAACCCAGTTTTTGATAGTGATTTTGATAATCTAGTAGCTCATGTGTTACAAACATGGCGTCACGTTGTGGAGCTTTATAACCTTCCATACCCAATACCTATATTACTTCAAATAGACCAGCAGCGCCCATGCCGCCACCGATACACATGGTGCAAACAACATATTTCGCACCGCGTCGTTTACCTTCGATGAGTGCGTGACCCACCATGCGAGCACCGCTCATGCCGTATGGGTGACCAATAGAAATGGCACCGCCGTTTACGTTTAATAATTCGTCTGGAATACCCAACTTGTCGCGGCAATACAGGACTTGTACCGCAAACGCTTCGTTAAGCTCCCATAGACCGATATCGTCCATGGTTAATCCATGCTGCTTTAATAGCTTAGGAATGGCGAACACTGGGCCAATTCCCATTTCATCTGGCTCACAGCCTGCTACTGCAATCCCGCGATAAATGCCAAGAGGTTGAGCATTGCCCTTTGCCGCAGAATGCTCATCCATAATCACTGTCGCACTTGCCCCATCAGAAAGCTGACTCGCATTACCAGCCGTAATGCAACCACCTTCTATCACAGGGTTAAGTGCTTTAAGCCCTTCTAGCGTTGTTTCGGGTCGATTTCCTTCGTCTTTCGACAAGGTCACTTCACGCTCAGAGGTTTCGCCTGTTTCTTTATTAAATAAGGTTTGCGTTGCTGTGATAGGTACAATCTCATCATCAAACTTGCCCGCTTCTTGAGCCGCTGCTGTGCGCATTTGGCTCTGGTAACCGTATTCGTCTTGTACGTCACGGCTAATGTTGTAGCGCTTACCTACCACTTCCGCAGTTTGAAGCATTGGCATATAAATATCTTTGTGCTTAGCAACCAGTGCAGGGTCTACTGCACGAAACATATTCATATTTTTGTTTTGCACTAAAGAGATAGAATCTAAGCCACCCGCAACCATAATGTTGGTATCGCCTGTACGAATTGAATTCGCTGCGGTAGCAATAGCATACATGCCAGAACTGCATTGACGGTCGAGCGTCATACCCGCTACGGTGACCGGTAAACCACCCGCTAGGCCAGCCAAGCGACCTATATTCATGCCGCCGCTGCCTTGGGTTAGCGCAGCGCCCATTACCACGTCATCGACACTGGCAGGGTCGATCCCTGCGCGTGCTACTGCGTTTTGAATAGCATGGCCACCTAATGAAGGGGCGGGTAAATTGTTCAGTGCACCTTTATAAGCGCGCCCGATTGGCGTACGTGCTGTACTTACGATAACTGCATCGCGCATTTTCATATTCCTTTCAGTTGGGCTGAAAGTTCAGCCAAAGTTTAGCTAGGCCTATGTGCTTCTTCTCGAAGTTACCTAGCTTTACCAAATTCGGATGTCGGGTAACGAGAGCTATCGTTAGCTCTCACCGTCAATTAATTCTCGCTAACGAGAGCCATGTCTACTTCGCTTTATAGCTTTTAAACGTGCCGCCGCTTTGGGCCAATTTCACCAACAAATCACTTGGTTCTAGCCACATCTTTCCGTAATCACCCAATTGATCACGATAGGTAGTCAGCTTATCTAAAATAGTGCCTAGCCCTACTTCGTCGGCATATTGCATAGGGCCGCCGCGATACACAGGGAAGCCATAACCGTAAACATAAATCACATCGATATCGCTAGATTTAGCTGCAATGCCTTCTTCTAAGATGGCAGCACCTTCGTTAATCAATGAGTACATGACGCGAACAAGAATTTCCTCATCGCTAATGTTTGAACGCTGAACCACGCCTAACCGCTCTGCTTCTTGTTTAGCAATTTCTAGTACTTCTGGATCTGGGATAGGAACTCGACTGCCAGGTTCATAGTTGTAAGCTCCGCGTCCGGTTTTAAGTCCGTTGCGCCCCTTTTCTACCAAGCGATCTGCCACCGCACCGTAAGCGGGGTCGTGTGCAATGTGCTCTTGTCTAGACTGTCGTACATAGTAGCCGATATCTAATCCAGCCATATCACCCATAGTGAACGGCCCCATTGGCATACCAAACTCGGTCAAAACGCGATCAACTTGCTCAGGTGTTGCTCCTTCAAGCAACAAGCGGTTAGCTTCACGGCCGTAAGGCTCAATCATGCGGTTACCCACGAATCCGAAGCAAACGCCTACTAACACAGCTACTTTCTTGATGCGTTTAGCCATCTTCATGCAGGTTTTAATGACCTCAGCAGATGTCTTATCAGCCTTAACCACTTCTAGCAGTCTCATCACATTCGCTGGCGAGAAAAAGTGAAGACCAATCACATCTTCAGGACGCGATGTGGCTGTCGCTATTTCGTCTATATCCAATGTTGACGTATTTGAAGCCAAAATGGCGCCTGGCTTACACACTTTATCTAGCGTCGAGAATACGGTTTTCTTTACTTCCATCTTCTCGAAAACGGCTTCGATGACGAGATCTACATCAGCTAAGTCATCATACGACGTAGTACCTGAAAGCAGTGCCATGCGGCTCTCTACCTGCTCTTGGGTTAACTTGCCTTTTTTCGCTGAGTTTTCGTAGTTCTTTCTAATAAGCGCTAATCCCTTCTCTAGCGCTTCTTCTTTGAGCTCAAGCATTGTGACTGGAATGCCGGCATTGGCGAAATTCATAGCGATACCACCGCCCATTGTTCCCGCGCCGATAATCGCAACCTTTTCAATGTTGCGCTCAGGAGTATTTCTGTCGAAATCGCTCACATGGCCTGCTGCGCGTTCAGCAAAAAAGAAATGTTGCTGGGCACGCGCCTGTGGCGTATTCATACACTCCATGAAAAGCTTGCCTTCATTTTTAAGGCCATCTTCAAAAGCGAGCGTGTAAGCACCGCGTACCGCTTCGATACATTTTAATGGAGCAAAGAAACCACGAGTCGCTTTTTTAGTTTGTGCAGTTACTGCATCAAACACCGCCTGCGTTTCGTCAGACATGGACAGCGTAATATCACTGGTGCGTTTAATCGCTTTATCTGGCGTTAATGCTTGTAAATAAGCTTTTGTATCTTCAAGTAAATGCTCAGGCTTATCAGAAATTTTGTCGAAAACACCTGGAAGTTTGACCACCGACGTAGGCTTGCCTGTTACGATCATTTCTAACGATGTTTGTGCGTCGGCTAAGCGAGGAAGGCGCTGAGTACCGCCTGCGCCCGGTAATATGCCTAGATTTACCTCTGGAAGACCCACCTTATTGTCGGCAAAGGTGATGCGATGATGGCAAGCTAACGCCACTTCTAAGCCACCGCCGAATGCTGGTCCAGGGAGAACAGCAACAACCGGCTTAGACGCATTTTCAATCTTGTCTAGTACCTCAGGCAGCATGGGAGACAAGTCGCCACCAGAGAATTCGCTGATGTCAGCTCCACCCGAAAAAATAGGTAGTGAAGAAGTAATAACAATGGCACGTACGCTGTCGTCATCTAGTGCATTGTTTATGCCTTCTATCAACCCTACTCTGATAGCGCGTGACAGCGCATTAACGGGCGCACTTTGCATTGTCAGCGTGGCAACACCCTGTTGTACTGCATATTCTACGGCTTTATTTTCCATCTCAGTCATAACCATGTCCTGTTTATCACGTTAACTGGATGTTATTGCAGTGTTGTCAATCATCCAAGTTTATTGGTGTTATAGACATTTATCATAATATTTAATAATGACCGCCAGCCCCTTTGTGAATTCATTTCTCTGCGCAGAGCTTGTTCTACCTTGCCTAAGGTTTATTTGACAGAAAATAAAACCGGTGTTTTTGTTAATCGGGCAACACTTGTAATTACATTTTATTTACAAAAGGATGATTGGCTATGCAAGTGCTTAAAACACCGGAAAGCGCCTTTAGAAAAATCACTGACTTTCCTTACCCACCCCGCTTCACTGAAATAACTGACACAGTAAGCGGTGAGATAAGAATGGCCCATTATCAATGTGGACCGAAAGATGGACATACCGTGCTATTAATACACGGCGAACCGACGTGGGCTTATTTGTACCGCAAGATGATGCCTATATTGGCTGATGCGGGATTCAATGTCATCGCGCCGGATCTCATTGGTTTTGGGCGCTCAGATAAACCAGAAAGAAAGGAGGATTACTCCTACGCTCGTCACGTGATATGGCTAAAAGACTGGTTTTCACAGGCTACTAAAGGCCCTGTTACCCTATTTTGTCAAGACTGGGGAGGTTTACTAGGCTTGCGGCTTGTTGCCGATATGCCTGAGCGTTTTTCGGGTGTCATGGTATCTAATACTGGACTGCCCACCGGCGACCATGCGCCTAGTGATGCTTTCATCAAATGGCGTCGTTTCTCTCAGGACGTGCCCGAATTCCCCACTTCGACCATTATTCAAAATGCAACAACCACAGAATTAGACGAAGCAACGTTGGATGCCTACGACGCCCCCTTCCCTGACGAAAGCTTCAAAGCGGGAGCCCGCATGTTTCCTCTTCTAGTTCCTACAAGCCCAGACAATGCTGAGGCACAGGCGAATAGACAGGCATGGGAAAAGCTAAAGCAATATAACAAACCTTTTGTTACAGCTTTCGGTGATAGCGACCCTGTCACCAAAGGTGGAGAAAAAGTATTTCAAAAGCTCGTTCCCGGCTGTAACGGCATGGCCCATACACAGATAAAAAACGGTGGTCACTTTATTCAGGAAGACCAAGGGGAACGGCTGGCCAATCTGCTTGTTCAGTTTATCCAGAATACGCAGCTTAAGTAACAAGACTTTCAACCGACATGAAACTATTAACTATTAGGAGATAACCATGGACGCTCTACTCGACTTTTCTGAACAAGTTGTATTAATTACTGGCGCAGGCAGTGGTTTTGGCCGCCTGTTATCGCTAGGTCTTGCCAACCGAGGAGCGAAACTCGTTCTTTCAGACATTAACGAAACCGCACTTGAGGAAACGAAAAAAGATGTAAAAGCACTCACCGATGTCGTGGTACTAGCCGGTAATATAGCCAGCGAGTCACTAAATAAGGCGCTTGTTGAAAAAGCCATGGAAACCTTTGGCAAACTAGACATTGCCGTAAATAATGCGGGTATAGCGCATAACCCAGCGCCAATTCATCAAATGACAGAGGAAATCATGGATTCGCAGTTTGCTGTGAATGTTAAAGGCGTTATGTTTGGAATGAAGTACCAGATACCCGTTATGCTGGCACAAAAGCAAGGTCACGTTTTAAATGTTAGCTCACTCGCGGGCCTGGGCGGAGCGCCAAAGGGCGGTGCGTATGCTGCAGCAAAACATGCCGTGTCAGGGATAACCCGCACTGCCGCGGTTGAATATGGTCGAAAAAATGTTCGCGTGAATGCAATCTGCCCATTCTATAGTCCAACCAACATATTGAACGTAGATGGGTACAACACCCCTGAAGCGCGAGAGCAATTAGGCCTTGGCAGCCCAATGAAGCGACTAGGCGAACCACAGGAAATCGTTAACACCATGATGCTAATGCTTTCCCCTGGCAACTCTTACATGAACGGACAAACCATAGCAGTAGACGGAGGCGTAACCGCATGGTGATGTACTGCTTGAGTATCAGGCACAAGGGTATATAAAAAAATACCCTTGTATAACACCTAATGTTTCGATTCCATCCTACATTCGGTTTAATGGAGGAGAACAAACAAAGCCGATGAATGAGGTGGGTGCAACCACCTCAGCCATCGACATCGAATAGTGTTTAATCAGTTTGTCTAGCGTTCACGTTGAACAAAAAAGGGAAAAAATGTGATGAACAAGCCAAATAAAAACAGTTTTTTAGCTATCGCACTTTTTCTAGCACCTTCGCTGATGAATTCTAGTTTCGCGCAAGAAGCCCGACCTACGCTTGTAAATATGAAGGAAGTGCCTTCATCCCAATTACTCAAGAAGCAACGTCAGAATAAACCGCTAGCACTAAGCACAGTGAAGCGCGGTACCAATGCCTCGCTTCAAAGTACCAAACAATCGAAAGGCCAGTACCTTATTCACAGCGTACTGCCGAATGCTCGCTTTAGTGCGAAGTAACTCCTAGTCTAGAACTCGACACTCAGCTTGCCTTCCAACAAAATCGCTCCACACTAATACCTTCATCTTAGCGCATTCATAATAATGCCAATCAAATGACACCTACGACATTTAACTCTATTACACTAATTACGTATAGCGCGACACCATTGTGAAAACTATCTTTAAGGTTAACACCGGTAGAAAAAGTCATAAGAAAAGAGGTGAGCATGTTATTAAAACCAAAACATATCGCGTTATTGTTTACGCTGGCAATTGCAGTGTCTGCTATGGGATAGGTACGAAGACGTTTCAACATAGAAACGTCCTTCGAAAGCGAGCTTAAGTCTCAGTTTTTCTTGCTAGACGTGACGTAGGGTTCTTTAGGTTAACGTTTAAAAAACTCAAAGCTTAGCGGATACACCCACAACTCCCCTTTGTTCGCTTTGACTGCTGCCACGATAGCAAAGACGATGTTCATTAATCCAAGAACGATGAAGCCTAGGGCTCCTATGATAATCAGCGTCAAGACAAAACAAATAACAGAGTATATGAGCAAGCTTATTAACCAATTCGCTGTCACCCTGCCGTGCTGATTGATGTCTTCGTTTTGATCTTTGTGAGCAATCCATAGCACGATAGGCAATATGATACCTAAGCCAGGTATAATGAAACTGGATAACTGAGAAACATGAATGAGTGTACAGTAGCTTCGAGCGTTCAAGCCCCAGTAGAGTGGTTCTTCCGTTGACATAATAGTCCTTTTTATTGTGTTGGTTTGATTTGATAAATATAGGCGTTTTCAGTGTGACCGGCATCAAGCTTAACAGGAACAATGACCCGTTCATATTGATCACCTTCAAACTCATCCAGCATGGCCCAGTTTTCGGCAAGTTGAGTAGACGTTAGCATCATGCCCTTCACCTCTTCTTTTGCTTCAGTTAGATCAGAAATAACAATTCCCGGAAACCCCATAGTTGCTCCCCACCCTTGTTGAACTGAGTGCCCTTCTACCGTACCAGACTGCCACTGGCCATCAATATGAGCGACGATATGGTGATTTGGGCAATTAGGAGCAAGGCTTCCGTAGATAAACAACCTTTCTAAATCAGGTGTAGCAGACGTTACATTGTCATTGTTTTGCATTACTTTGACCCATTATTAAAAAACTTTTCGTCAGGTGTTGAGGCAAATTTAAAAACAGGCCCAACCGTTCGCATTACTAGTTATAAATTGCCTAAAAAAGCCAGTGCCTTTGTGAGAGTAATATCGAATTTGTTTTACAAAAGCAACACAGCGTTACACAATGCAAGAGTATGTCTATGTGAACGTCGATTCACTTAAAAAAACACAATAATTAAAGGACAAAGTATGCTCAATCAAAAACGTACTCTGATAGCAGCATTGGTAAGCGTTTCGCTTATGGGATGTGGCGAAAGTACAACACAGACAGAAACTAAACCACAACTCACTGCACAAGACGCCAAGCAGTTTTTAACACAGGCGCAAAATGATATTGCAAAAATGCAAGTTCCTGCCGCGCACGCCGAGTGGAGCTACGCCACCAATATCAATTTCGATACAGCTGCAGTTAGTGCCTACTTTAACGAAGTACTTTCAACGAAAGTAGCCAAACTAGCGAAAGAAGCAGCGAAGTTTAACGATGTAGACGTAGATACCGACACCCGCAGACAGCTTGATCTACTTAAAAACAGTTTAACAATGCCGCCGCCGGCAGATGCTGCCAAAGCAGAACGCTTAGCAAAAATTGGCTCAGACTTGAGCGCTATGTACGGTTCAGGTGAGTATTGCGGCGAAGATGGAACGTGCAAAAGCCTGGTCGAAATGAGCGCAGAAATGGCTACCCTACGCGATGCCGATAAATTGTTAGAGTATTGGACAGGCTGGCGTGAAGTATCTAAACCTATGGCACCACTTTACGCCGAACAAGTGTCACTTGCCAATGAAGGTGCTGCAGAACTTGGCTTCGAAAACGTCAGCGCTTTGTGGCGAGGCAAATATGACATGCCAGCTGACGAATTTCCGAAAGAGCTAGATCGTCTATGGACACAAGTCGAACCTTTCTACGAGTCACTTCATTGTCATGTTCGAGCAAAGCTTGGTGAACATTACGGCGAAGATGTTGTACCACAAGGCAAGCCAATTCCTGCGCATTTATTAGGTAACATGTGGGCGCAGTCGTGGGGGAATATTTACGATATCGTTAAACCTCAGCAAGAAATGAAAGTGCCTGATGTTACAGGCGCACTAGCTGAACAAGGGTATGACGAAATCGCCATGGTTAAACAAGCAGAGTCATTTTTCTCATCGCTTGGCTTTGAAAAACTTCCAGATACCTTTTGGGAACGCTCTATGTTTCAAAAGCCTGAAGGCCGTGACGTACAGTGTCATGCCTCTGCGTGGGATTTAGACGACAAAGACGACCTTCGTATTAAGATGTGTATCCAGAAAACAGGGGAAGAGTTTAACGTTATTCACCACGAATTGGGTCACAATTACTACCAACGCGCTTATAAAGACCAACCACTTCTTTACCGTGGTTCGGCAAACGACGGCTTCCACGAGGCTATTGGCGACACCATCGCTTTATCAATAACACCTAAGTACCTTAAGCAAATCGAATTAATTGATGAGATCCCAGACGCATCAAACGATATCGGAATGTTAATGCAAGTCGCGTTAGACAAGATTGCCTTCATTCCCTTTGGTCTGATGGTTGACCAATGGCGCTGGAAAGTGATGTCAGGTGAAGTAACACCTGAACAATACAATCAACTATGGTGGGAATTGAGAGAAAAGTATCAGGGTGTGATGGCGCCTGTTGAGCGCAGCGCCGACGCATTTGATCCGGGTGCAAAGTATCACGTGCCTGCTAACGTACCTTATACACGCTATTTCCTAGCGCATATCCTTCAATTCCAATTCCATAAAGCACTGTGTGACATTGCAGGTGATGAGGGCCCGCTTAACCGTTGTTCTATCTACGGCAGTGAAGAAGCAGGTAAAGCACTTAACGAAATGCTAGAGATGGGTATGAGCCAACCTTGGCAAAATGCGTTAGAAACACTGACAGGCTCACCGCAAATGGATGCCAGTACTATCGCTGACTACTTTGCGCCACTAAAAACGTGGTTAGATGAGCAAAATGCTACACGCCAGTGTGGCTGGTAGCTCGCTCTGTTACTTAAATCACAACACAGTTGTGAACATTTTTAATAGACAAAGCCCCTTACCACGGGGCTTTTTTAAACAAATTAAACTATTGTTCTATTGAAAGTCCTCTGAATTAGCGTAGTTTTTATACATGAATTATTTTTAACGTTGCAGCACTATGCGCCTTCCCTCAGCGTACTTATTCTCTATCTTTGCTTTATTGGTGAGCTTTAACTTTATCGCTCGAGCTGAAATAGGAGCCCCAGCCTTTCATACCTTTGATATGGAAAGTGGTATCACACACGTTACCGTTTCTGACATTGCTGAAGATAAATATGGTTTTTTGTGGCTAGCCTCTCAATCAGGTATAGATAAATTTGACGGTTATACCTTCAGAAATTTTGGAATGTGGGGAGATGATAAATCTACAGGCCTTCAAACTTTAAGTGTGCTTCAATTAGAAGCAAGCCCGGACGGTGATTATATTTGGGTGGGCACGTTTAGCGGACTAAGTCGCTTAAATGTAGACACAGAAAAATTTAAACATTACTCACTTCCGGTATCGTCCCCCTCAAGCAAGCAAGTCATTAATAGAATAAAAACGACATCCGATGGCACCTTGTGGATAGTATCTGAGCGAAATGTATATCGCTACTATGAAAAAAATGACAGTATCGAACTCGTCAGTTACCTTCCCGATACAACGAGTACACTCACTGATATAGAGTTAATCGGCAATACTCTTTACGTAACCTCCACTTCTGGCCTTTATAAGCTCGATGCTATTAAAAATTCATTAGTACTTGTTGCGTATGAAGGTGTTAACTTCACCAGACTTGTCTCTGCAGAGCGTTCACGGTTCTGGTTAGGCACTTCTACTCATGGTATCTGCCTGTTTAACCCCAATGTTGAGCCCGAGCCAATAACTAAACAATGTACGAGTGAAATACAAGGATTGTCAGACAATTCGGTAACGGATATTTTACTACAGCGAAATGGCGATTTATGGGTTGCGACCGAACGAGGTTTAAACCTTTTAAAAGCCCACAGCCCTTATACAGTATTACACTTCCCAATAAGTGATAAAGACTCAGGAGACGAGCGCGTCTCAAGCCTTTATCAAACAAAATCCGGCCTTGTCGTAGTGGGTACGAAAGACGACGGCTTTGCCATAAGTAACCCAGAACTAAGCAACTTTTATACGACTGAAGTCGGTGGCGGTCGGATAATTGGCTCTATGGCCTCGTTTAAAGAGAATAAAGTATGGGTGGCGAATGAAAAAGGGTTGTGGATTTACGATACGGTTAACAAGACGTATGAAGGGCCATTTACCTCCAATAACGCACAGAAATCCGACAACAAAGCAAGTGATAAAATCACCAGTACTTTCTATGATTCAAATAACGATACGCTTTGGGTAACGACTCGCAGCGGACTAGCAAAGTTAAACAGGGAAACAAGCCGCCTCGAAATTGAGGGGTTACAAGGCAAGTCTGGATACAGCATTAACATTGACACCCAAGGCGATATTTGGTTCGGCGGATATAGCGATGGTGTTTTTGTGTATCGGCCTTCTGAGCGGCGGGTAATACAACAGTGGCCGCTTTCCCTTACTACTCGTATTCTTTTCGAGAATGACGAAAGTGCATGGCTAAGTACTGTAACGGGGCTGCATTTGGCCAACAAGCTCACAGGTGAATTAACAAGTATTAGTGATTATACCGACAAAATTACAGACAGTACGGTTGTAACCTGGGTTTCACGCTCTGAGCGTGGTGGCTATTGGGTAGGGACTCAAGCTGATGGCTTGTATTTTGTCACCAAAAATAACGATGACTTATCAACCATAACAGTGACGCAAATTACGCCAGAGAGTAGATTGAGCAAAGTATCAATTGGGGCAATTGTTGAAGATGATGAGTACGGGTTGTGGATTTCTACTATAGAGGGAATAACTTATCTAGCGCCTGATCTTTCCACACTTTATCACTATGGCGCAGAAAATGGCGCCCTTTCCAAGGGTTACTATATCGGCTCTGTTGCCACAACCCAAAATAACACTATTCTTTTTGGCGGTGCAGAGGGGCTCACGCAGTTTGTTCCGTCAGAAGTCGCAAACGTGAAATGGTCGCCTGCTGTTCACCTGACAAAGGTAGAGACAGTAAGTCGAGATGAACAAAATGGTACTAGCGTGCAACAACGTCTTAACTTAGGCGAAAAGATAGAACTCACTCATAATAACATTGCCCTTTCCATTAAGTTCGCAGCCACAGACTTTATGAATGCTAATGAACTGCGCTATGCATACAAGCTCGTTGATTTCGAAAATAGCTGGCGATTTACTGATTTTAAAACGCGAGTGGCAACCTATACAAACCTAGAGCCTGGGCGATACCGTTTTACGGTAAAAGCGATAAATCAGGAGAATGTATGGAGTAGCGACGAAGCTCAACTCGAAGTTATAGTGATTCCGCCTTGGTGGGACGAGCCTATATGGCGTGGCGCATTAGTTTTAAGTATTCTCTTCATCATCTCTTCAGTAATCTGGCTACGAATTTCGGCGCTGAAAAAACGCTCTGCAGAACTGGCCCTTAAAGTAGAGGAAAAAACACGAGATCTTGAAGCAATGATAGAAAAACTTACGCATTTATCGACGCAAGACTCGTTAACTGGGCTTAAAAATAGGCGTTATTTCACACAGAGAGCCAACGCAGAGTGGCAAGAATTTAAACGGCATGGTCGTACCTTTTCCTTGCTTATTGTGGATATAGACTTTTTCAAGAATATAAACGATGAATACGGCCATCATGTAGGCGATGAGGTTTTGGTAAAAATAGCCAAAACCTTGGAGAAAAACCTTCGAGAAAGCGATGTCATTGCACGTTGGGGCGGAGAAGAATTTTTGATATTGTTACCCTCTCTCAATATACAAGAAGCTTATTGGGTAGCAGAAAAGTTACGAAAGTGTGTTTCGGAACAAACTATTGAAAGCCATCCCCACTCAATTAAGGTAACCATAACGTGCGGCGTTGCTGACATTAAAGATTATGATAGCGTAGATGCCTGTATTCACGCTGTTGATAAAAAGCTGTATATGGGTAAAGAGTCAGGCCGAAACGCCGTGGTGAAATAATATCAATCCGCAAGTTTTTGGCTAACCCAATCCGGCTTTTTTGCCTTTAATCTTTTATGCAGTCAATCTCTTTGTCATGCAATCCATCGCAGTCATTGATCACTTGTTGCGTTTGCTGCTTATAAAACCTTGTAATGATAAACATTTTTAATTGCAAGGAGGATAGTGTTATGGCTAACGTATTAGTGATTGGCGCTTCGGGACAAATTGGTAAACAAGCAACAGTTAAATTGTTGGATGCTGGTCACAAAGTCGTAGCGCCAGTAAGAAGCCCAGACAAACTGTCAGATATCCAAAATGCCAACCTCACAGTGGTTGAGCAGGATTTAGAAAAAGATTTTTCAGCATACTTTGAAGGTGTGGACGTTGCGGTATTCACAGCAGGTTCAGGCGGTAGCACCGGCGCTGATAAAACACTTATGATTGATCTTTGGGCGGCTCGCAACGCGGTTAACTATGCAAAAGCGGCGGGGACACCTAAATTTGTTATGGTTAGTTCTATTGGTGCAGACGATCCTGACGCAGTGGAGTCAGCAATTAAACCATACTTGGTTGCCAAACACATGGCTGACGAGCATTTAATTAATAGCGGCTTACATCACGTAATTCTTCGACCTGGCACTTTATTAAATGAACCGGGCACGCATTTAGTACGAACCGATATGCCAAGCAATAGGGACGATGCTGTAATACCAAGAGAAGATGTTGCGACAGCTATTGTCGAAAGCGTTGCAAGAGAAAGTAATGCTGACTTGATCACCTATTTATTTAAAGGTGATACACCAATTTCCCATATTTTCTAGGTGAGCGACTTTTCTAGGTGATCGGCGCCCTCTCATTTGCCAATGCGTTATCGCGTTTGTTCAAGCTAGAGAGGGCTTACTTTTTGCTTCGGTCGCCGGTTTGTATACTGCTGACTTAGGTAGTGCCTAGAATAGGCAGTATCACGTACTCAATATTTGCCTACGCAGAGATTAGAGATAGTCACCTACGGTATCAATGACTGGCTAATCCAGTTGCCATTTCCGTCTTTGTGATGCCACTCTCGACTTTGAGGGTTACCTCTCAAATTCAGGTAATCTACGCTATCAATAGCCAGCATGATCACGCAAAAGTGATGTGGTACTACATCAAAATCCCCTTCAACCTGTAGTGCCGAACCATCGTTTCTTGGTGTGCCGGGCTCGCCCCACAAAAACTGCTTTTTGCCTGCATCTGACAATTTATTCCAGTGCTGAGTAACTAAGTCAGCATCTTGATGTAACGTTATTATTGTTGCAGTACAAGAGAAGCGATATTGCTCCCTGGTTTTAGAAAAATACCAACACACCTGCGAGTGAGGATTCTGGCCAAGCTGGTCATATTTGTCTGAGCGGGTGTCAGAAATAACCACCAGTTGATTGTCGTCGGTGATCCCTCTAAAAACCACGGTACGGCAGTACGGTACACCACTACTGTCCACAGTCGCTAACTGAAAGTAACGACTTTCTGGCATACTGCGGGTTTGGTGAAGACTCTTTGTCAATCCTTGTCGCCACTGGGGCATAACCACCTCCGGGATTAAAATCGCCTGGTTTACCGCTACGCGGCTTTCTTCTTGGCGGCTAAAGAAAACAGCGTGTAGAAGTTTTGCGTGGTAATTTCCGCGAGCTCTTTTACCGTCACGCCTTTAAGCTCAGCAATAAATTCTGCCACTTCTACCACATAACCTGGCTGGTTTTGTTTACCGCGATGAGGAACTGGCGCAAGCCATGGTGAGTCAGTTTCAATAAGTAATCGCTCTAAAGGGATCGCTTTTACCACCTCACGCAATTCATCTGCTGAATTAAAGGTTACGATGCCTGAAATAGATATATAGAAGTCCATCTCTATTGCTGCCAGCGCCATGTCTAATGACTCAGTAAAGCAATGCAAAACACCTTTGGTGTGCGCAGCTTTGTGTTGGCGGAGTAAGTTAATGGTGTCTTCCCTTGCATCCCGCGTATGAATAATTAACGGCTTTTTAGTTTCGTTAGCTACTTTGATGTGGTCGACGAAAGACGTTAGCTGGACTTCTTTACTTTCCGGACTATAAAAATAGTCCAGCCCAGTTTCGCCAATGGCTACCACTTCTTCACGCTGCGCCTTCTCTAACAGTTCTTCATAGCAACACGCTTCATCTTGATGTAGTGGGTGCACACCACAAGATACTGATACATCTTCAAACTGACTTACAGCTGCTAACATGCTGTCGTAATCACCAACAGATACGCACACACAAAGGAAGTGTTCAACACCTCGGGTTCTTGCGAAATTTAAGGTTTCAGCCAGCTCTTCTGGCCCTTGCTTAAGTCGGTCTAAGTGACAATGAGAATCTACGAACAAACTACACCTGTTTTAAAAAATTGCTGTCAGACAAAAGGGCTTCGACAAGCCAGCGTTTGCCTATTAACGTTGAAATTGCTTTAGTAACCCAAAAAGTACCATTGATTTGTTAACACCTGCGTGCTGCAGCGTTCTTACCGCATCAACACACGCTTCATAGCGTTTAAAATCAACAGCCTGTTGACGTTTTATGTATTCGTCATGGGCCATCTGTTGACACCACAATGCGATTTGAGGCGCATTGTCCTGCCACTTATTCGCAAGCGTTTGTACTTGCAAATTTGCATCGCCTGCTAAGAGCGCTTGCATACCATCGCTAAAATTGCGATAGCTAATGTCTTCTTCACCACTGAGGGCCTCTTCTACGCGAAGAGGGGCGTAACCATAAGCTGCCAGTAACGCTTCGCTTGCATCTTCTACGCCCTTAGCGTTTAAGTAGTTCAAACTGTCTGACACTGACGGGAGTGAGAGTATCTGCCGTTCACATCGACTTAATATGGTCGGCATAATTTTATTGATACTGTCAGTGATCAGCAGCAAGAAGGTATTATTTGTGGGTTCTTCCAAGGTTTTCAACAGTGCATTAGCTGCCGCTTCCGTCATGGTATCGGCACGGGGAATCAACAACACTTTATTACCCCCCATTTGCGCAGTACCTGATAGCTTGCCAATGCCCTCGCGAATTTTATCCACACCTAACTGCTTTTCACTTTCTAAAACATGAAAGTCTGGGTGGTTTCCAGCTTGCCTCAAATGGCAACTTTGACACTGTTCACATGGCCCATTTATGCTTGGCTGCTTACACAATAGCGCATTGCTTAACCCTAACGCGAGTTGGTATTTTCCAATTCCCTTTGGCCCTGTCAGCAATAAACCATGGTGTAGTTTCTTGGCCATATATCGCGACAGTAACGTAGAGAACGTTGTAGCAAACCAAGGCATTACTTGCATTAACCTTTCCCCTGCTGGCTTTCGCTACTTGTGTTCGTCACATAGTCATTGATAATCGCAATCACGTCTTGATGAACCTTTTCCATAGGCTGCATTGCACTGACAACGACGATAGATTCATCTTGCTTAGCAAGCGACAAGTATTTTGCACGAGTTCGTTCGAAAAAGGCGAGCCCCGCTTGCTCAATGCGGTCAAGCTCCCCTCGCCCACGGGCGCGCTCTAGTCCAACCGCAGGCTCGACATCCAGATATAAAGTTAAATCTGGCTTAAACCCTTTAAGGGCGATATCGCTGATGGCCGACATTGTTTTTCCACTGACGCCCCGACCACCGCCTTGATAGGCTTGAGATGACAGGTCGTGTCTGTCACCTACCACCCACGCACCAGCATCAAGTGATGGTAAGATTTTATTGGTAAGTAATTGCACACGAGCCGCATACATAAGAAGTAGTTCAGTCTCCTCACTCACGGTCTCATCCCAGTCGTGTTTTACACATTCTCGAATGGCTTCAGCCATAGGTGTGCCGCCTGGCTCACGAGTTTGCTCAACGCGCTTTCCTGCACCTTTTAATGCTTGAACAATCAGCCCAATCACTGAGCTTTTTCCTGCCCCTTCAAGGCCTTCAACTACAATAAACTTTCCGCGCATTACTTTTTAAACTCTGTTTTTATTTAGCTATAACGTATCGGTTGTCTGCATCAATACGGCTATCGTTTTAACTGGTATTTTCGCACAGCTGCATTGTGTTCAGCTAGTGTCGTAGAAAATTGATGGCTGCCATCGCCCTTCGCCACAAAATAGAGTGCATCCGTTGTCAGTGGGTGCAACGCAGCGTGAATGGCGGCCTTGCCTGCCATCGCGATAGGCGTAGGTGGGAGCCCTTTAATAACATAGGTATTGTAAGGCGTTGCTGTTCGCAAGTGCTTACGGGTAATGTTTCCGTCAAACGTAGGACCGATACCGTAAATCACGGTGGGATCAGTTTGAAGACGCATATTTCTGTTTAGCCTATTGACGAAAACGCCTGAAATCATGTCACGTTCCGCAGGCACAGCCGTTTCTTTTTCAATGATACTCGCTAAGATAAGAGCCTCGTAAGGTGTGGCTAACGGCAGTTCGGCATCCCGTAATTCCCATTCGCTAGAGACAAAGTCAATTAGCGCGCGGTGTGCTCTTTTCAATACCTCGCTTGCGGTTGTGCCTTTGGTAAAGAAATACGTATCAGCCAAATATACGCCCTCTGTCTGCGAAACGTTTTCGCAACACCAATCTACGCCATTATCCTGAGTGAGCTGGTTTAATTTCCCTTCGTTTAAATCAAACACCAAATCAGTGTTTTGTTTAAGCGCCTCAAGCCACTGTGCAAGGGTTAGGCCTTCGACTAAACTCACTGCGAAGAGATGCTCATCGCCCTCAGTAAACAAGGTAAACACATCTACTAGTGACTGCCCTGGGCGCAGCATGTAGGTGCCAGACTTAACAGACGTACTACCTGCAAAGAATTTGAGCCACACCTTAGCAACAAAGGGCGACACATCGGTCATGCCTATCTTACGCAAGTGTTTCACGGTACGATAAGCGTTACTGCCGCTCTCTATCGTAAATAAGGTTTCACTTTTTAATGCTAGTTCATCGGTAACCTTGCTCGAGACATACATTACGCCAGAGGCTGCCCCAACAACGGCAAGCATGACAAGAGATAATAGAATAACAATTACCCGCTTCATGCTTGAACTTCCCCTTTCCTCATTGCTTTACATTCCATTTTATTTCTTTTTACTACTAATCTGGTGAAGCTCGTAAAACGTTGACGAACCCCGTTGTAAGAAGTGCGTTTTAATTAATTTTGAAGCGCAGTCTGAAGCCGTGTCTTTAGCGCTACAATCGCATCGCTTCTCACATCAAAATCGACATAAGAGAAATCCGGCATTTGTATTCTCTGTACCGGCATTACGCCCATTAGTGCATTGGTAATTACCACTGCACTCGCTTTTCGCAAATAAGAAAGGTCATATTCCCCCACGTGAAGCGAATAATTGTCGTTTAACAGCGAATCAATAAGACACTGCCTGACTACGCCATTGACACCGCTTCCTTTCAAAGACGGGGTATACCATTGTTCATTAAGGTAGAAAAATACATTGCCAGCACTCGCTTCAATAATGTTATCTTGGGTATCGCAAACAATAGCATCGTGTACGCCAGCGTCATCTACTTCGTGCTTAATTAAGACTTGTTCTAGCCTGTTCATATGCTTTACACCCGCAAGCAATGGTTGAATGGCTAACCGCGTTTGAGCGCATATTACCGTTGCACCTTCATTCGCAAGACTATCGTAATGGACGGGGTACGGGTGCTGGCTAAATCTGACTAATGCTTCACTGTCTTCGCTTCGCGCATACCCCCTTCCGGCTTGACCTCCCGACACGTGAACTTTTAGCACATATTTTGGAGAAGCGTTATCACCTGAACCGCTCTTTATCGTCTTAACCTGTTCAGCAATTGCGGCTTCAAGCGCGCAAATATCAATATTGAGCTTGATGGCTGCCGCATCGTGCTCTAAACGTGAAATATGATAAGGCAATAATTGCACTTTGTGTTCGTCTACCAGCAAAGTGGTAAACACACCGTCGCCATAATTAAACGCCCTGTCACTTGATGAAATAGGCGTAGCGCTAGGAATAATTCTCACTGCCTACTCTTGTTCGCCGTTATTGTGGTTGTTGGAAGTATACCAACTTGCGTTGGTCAGACAACGTCTAGCTGAATTGATTTGGCTGTAGCTGTGCTCAAAGAGACCTTAGTTTTATGATATTTACTGCGAGATTTAACTGTATAAACAACAAAAGGCAGCCGAAGCTGCCTTTTGACTATACGTAAATTACACTTAAACAGCGATGATTACGCTATATTAGTTACGCCGTATTAGATACGCTTGAAAATCAATGAGCCGTTCGTACCGCCAAACCCGAATGAGTTGCACAGTGCGTAGTCTTCATTGAATGCTTTTGCTTTGTGTGCAACAAAGTCTAAGTCGCAGCCTTCACCTGGCTCATCCAAATTAATGGTTGGCGGCGCCATTTTGTCACGCAGTGCCAAAATAGTGAAAATTGCCTCAACTGAACCGGCGGCCCCTAGCAAATGGCCTGTCATTGACTTGGTAGAGCTAACAAGTAGCTTGTGAGCATGGTCATTGAACACGCGTTTTACTGCTGCCACTTCGGCAATATCACCTGCAGGCGTAGACGTACCATGTGCGTTAACATAGCCGATTTCGCTTGCATCCAACTTCGCATCATTTATCGCGTTTTGCATAGACGCTGCCGCACCTTCGCCATCTTCAGGTGGAGAAGTCATGTGGTATGCATCGCCGCTCATGCCAAAACCAACCAGTTCTGCATAAATGGTCGCGCCACGCGCTTTTGCTGCTTCGTATTCTTCTAGCATTACCACGCCAGCGCCCTCACCCATGACAAAACCATCGCGGTCTTTATCCCATGGGCGGCTTGCTGCTTGTGGGTTGTCGTTGCGAGATGACAACGCACGTGCTGCGGCAAAACCAGCCATGCCTAACGGCGTAATAGACGCTTCTGCGCCTCCGGCCAACATGGCATCAGCATCGCCATAAGCAATTGTTCTTGCGGCAATACCAATATTATGAACGCCTGTTGTACAAGCAGTCACAACGTTTAAATTCGGTCCTTTCAACCCTTCCATGATAGACAAAAAGCCTGAGATCATGTTGGTAATAGTTGAAGGTACAAAAAATGGCGATACGCGCTTAGGACCGCTATTTGTCAGTTTTAAATGGTTTTGTTCAATTTGTTCTAAACCACCAATACCTGAACCAATAGCTACACCTACACGATGCGCATTATCTTGTGAAATAGTTAAACCAGAATCGACCAAGGCTTGCTTGCCTGCTGCAATACCCAGCTGGATAAAGCGGTCCATTTTCTTGGTTTCTTTCTTTTCAATGTATTCCTGCGGATCAAAATCATTAATTTGACCTGCGAAACGGGTTGAATAGTTACTACAATCGAAATGGGTGATTTCACCGATGCCGCTTTCGCCCGCGAGCAATTTGCGCCATGTGTCTTCGCTATTAAGACCTAATGGTGAAAGCATTCCAAGACCAGTAACCACTACGCGACGTTTTGTCACAAAAAGCCCTCGCTTTGGAACTAAGGTAGGAGATACAAAAACGGCTCTGTTAGAAGAGCCGTTTTGTCGCTACTTAAGACTTAAGCGTCTTTGTTAGCGTTGATGTAATCAATTGCTGATTGAACAGTAGTAATTTTTTCTGCTTCTTCGTCAGGAATTTCAGTATCGAATTCTTCTTCCAAAGCCATTACTAGCTCAACAGTGTCAAGTGAATCAGCGCCTAAATCGTCAACGAATGAAGCTTCTGCTTTTACTTCTTCTTCTTTCACGCCAAGTTGTTCAACGATGATTTTCTTAACGCGTTCTTCAATGTTACTCATAATTCTAGGTTTCCCTTAAACGTCACTAGATAATAAAAGTGCCGCTAGTTTATTTTGCAAGGTGCATCCTTGCAAGCACCAGTTTAAACAAATTTTCTGGTCAAACCAGCGACATTCGAAATTCGTAAAATACTATTTTTACATCCAAGTTCGGGTAAATACCACCCCAAACTAAGGAAAATTCGCAATTTTTGCGAATTTACCCCATATACATACCACCATTTACATGGATAGTTTCGCCTGTAATATAGGCTGCACCATCGCTTACTAAAAAGGCAACAGTGGCTGCAATTTCATCAGGCTCGCCTAATCGGTTAGCCGGAATATCTTTGAAAATGGCTTCTTTTTGGTCATCGGTCAGCGCTTTTGTCATATCGGTATCGATAAAACCAGGCGCTACAACGTTGATGGTAATACCACGAGAAGCCACTTCACGAGCCATTGATTTAGAAAAACCAATGACCCCTGCTTTCGCTGCAGCGTAGTTTGCCTGTCCGGCATTACCTGCACTGCCCACCACTGAACCAATGTTCACGATGCGACCAAAACGCTTCTTCATCATACCGCGAAGTACCGCTTTTGACAGTGTGAAAATTGAGGTTAAGTTGGTGTCGATAATGTCCTGCCACTCGTCATCTTTCATGCGCATTAGCAGATTATCACGTGTGATACCGGCATTATTGACCAAGATATCGATACCACCATGAGCTTCATTGATCGCTTTAATCGTGGTATCTACGTTTTCTTTGTCGGTGACATTTAGTGCAAAGCCTTTGCCGCCGAATTCAGAAAGATAATCGCTGATCGCTTGCGCACCATTTTCACTGGTTGCGGTTCCGATAACCGTAGCACCTTGCTGAGCAAGCTGCGTGGCAATCGCTTTGCCTATACCTCGGCTTGCGCCGGTAACAAGCGCAATTTTACCGTCTAATTGACTCATTGCGTTTCCTTATTGTTTTAATGCTTCAACACCATCAGGTGTATTAACTGCAAGAGATTCTAGGCTCTTGTCGATACGTTTGTTCAATCCAGTAAGTACTTTACCAGGACCTACTTCGATAACGCGCTCAACGCCCGCTGCCGCCAAATATTCAACAGTGCGTGTCCATTGAACGGGGCAATATAGTTGTCTCACTAATGCGTTCTTGATTGCATCACCTTGGGTTTCTATAGTGACATCAACATTGTTCACAATATTGATTGCAGGCTCATTAACGTTCAATGACGATAATGCGTCTTCTAACTTATCTGCTGCAGGACGCATTAACTCACAGTGTGAAGGAACGCTTACCGCAAGAGGAAGTGCGCGCTTGGCGCCCGCTTCTTTACACGCATTAGCAGCTTGCTCTGCGGCGTTCTTTTCCCCTGCAATAACCACTTGGCCTGGAGAGTTAAAGTTAACTGGTGCAACTACATCGCCTGTAGCAATAGCAGTTTGCTGACAAATATCAGCAATGGCGGCATCGTCTAACCCGATAATGGCATACATGGCACCTGCACCTGCTGGTACAGCTTCTTGCATATATTTACCACGGGCTTCTACGAGCTTGATAGCATCAGCAAAATCCATGGCGCCGCCACATACTAATGCTGAGTACTCACCAAGGCTGTGACCCGCTAGGTAATCTACGTCTATGCCCTGCTCGCGAATAACACGCCAAATTGCTACGCTAGCAGCAAGCAACGCTGGCTGAGTGATATGCGTTTCGTTAAGTTTACCGTCTGCATCGTTTTGGACTAAATCCCACAGATCGTAGCCGAGCGCGTCAGAGGCTTCTTCAAACGTTGCTTCGATAATAGGAGAAGTCTCAGCAAGTTCCTTTAGCATACCTACGCTTTGAGAACCTTGTCCTGGAAATACACAGGCTGTCTTTGTCATGTCGATTCCTTATTATTTTTAATTTACTAGAAGCGAGAAAACGTCGGAGTTGGAGTGCCCCTATCGAGGCAAAAATCACCAAGGCAAATATCTGCAAGGCTAGTAGCGTACAAGCGCCGATGCCCAAGCAAATCCGCCTCCGAATGCTTCTAGTAATAAATGCTGTCCGCGTTGAATGCGCCCGTCTCTGATAGCGGTATCAAGCGCTGTAGGCACAGTAGCAGCAGAGGTATTACCATACTGCTCTAACGTAAGCACTACTTGATCAAGAGACATGTTCAGCTTCTTAGCTGTCGCTTTAATAATTCTAAAGTTTGCTTGGTGAGGTACTAACCAGTCAAGATCAGATTTTTGCATACCGTTGGCAGCAAGGGTTTGTTCAACCACTTCTGAAAGCTTGGTTACCGCAACCTTAAAGACTTCATTACCACGCATCACACCCCAGTTCTCGTGAACCGACTGCTCGTCTCCACGGGTTGGATTACCCACGTACAGCAAATCACCGTGAGAGCCTGATGCGTTTATATGTGTGGAAAGAATCCCAGGTTCATCACTCGCTTCAATAATCGTTGCGCCTGCCGCATCGCCAAACAAGATAACCATGGTTCTGTCTTCAGGGTTTATCAAGCGGCTCAAACAGTCGGTACCGACTACAAGAATACGCTTCGCCATGCCAGACTTAATGTATTGATCGGCAACACTTAATGCGTAGCAGTAACCTGCACATGCAGCAGCTACGTCAAAGGCAGGGATACCGTCAATATCAAGAATGCGTTGAATTTCACATGCTGTGCTTGGAAGCGCATAGCGACCACTCGTGGTGGCACACACAATCATGTCGATAGATTTCGGGTCAATGCCAGCCATCTCAATGGCTTTCTTACTGGCTTCTGCCCCCATGGTAGCAGCAGTTTCATCTGCTCCAATAATACGTCGCTCTTTTATCCCGGTACGGTCAGTGATCCATTCGTCACTGGTGTCCACCATTTGCTCTAAATCTGCGTTTGTACGCACGTCGCTGGGATAATAGCTACCTGTTCCTATAAAGCGTGAATATTTGCTCAAAGCTGCTCCAACAATACCGTTTCTATCTTTGTCTTTATCTTTTCAGGTAAATGCATCTTTGCTTCTTTCATTGCTTGCACGATGGCGTAATAAAAGGCGTCTTTTTGTGCATTTCCGTGACTCTTGATAACAATGCCGCGCAATCCTATCAGACTCGCACCGTTATACTGGTCGGGGTTCACGCTGTTATAGATAGATTTCAGTAATGGGAAGGCAATTTTTGCCAATAATCGGGTATAAAAGTTCTTCTGTGACTGGCGTTTTACCTCGTTTATCACTAACTTAGCCAGCCCTTCGCTCGATTTAAGCGCTACATTTCCAGTAAAACCGTCTGTTACCACTACATCGGCATGATCGGTGAAAATGTCGTCGCCTTCTACATAACCAATATAGTTTATGCCTGGCGCATCTTTAAAAAGCTGGTCGGCAGATTTTACCTGTGCGTTACCTTTAATATCTTCTTCGCCTACGTTCAATAAGGCAACCCGTGGCGATGCTATGCCCGCCACCTCTTGCGCAAGCACTGAGCCCATAACGCCGTATTGGAAAAGAATTTCAGGCGTACAGTTCACGTTTGCGCCTAAATCTAAAAGAAATACGTTATGGTGCCCTGTTGTAGGCATCATATTAATGAGTGCGGGCCTATCAATGCCTGATAAGGTTTTAAGCAAATAGAATGATAAGGTAAGCAGTGCACCGGTATTACCTGCGCTTACGCACGCGTTTGCCTCGCCACTTTCGACAAGTTCAATAACGCGACGCATAGAAGAATCTTTTTTGTTTCGTAGCGCTGACGTTGGCGCTTCGCCCATCTCAACCACTTGTGAGCAGTGCACAATAGTAACGCGGTTGCGTTCAGCGTTGGTAAGGGGCTGTATACCTGCTTTGATGGTATCTTCATCACCGCATAACGTGAAGTGCACGTCTGGGTGAAGTTGAATAGCCTTTACGGCTGCGGGAAGGATAACAGGGGGACCATGATCGCCCCCCATGATATCTAACGCGATGGTTAGTTTAGACAAAATGTAGCCGCCGTATTACGCGCCGATTACTTTCTTGCCTTTGTAATAACCGTCAGCGGTCACGTGGTGACGACGGTGAGTTTCGCCCGACGTTGAATCGACAGACAAAGTCGCGCCTGTCAATGCATCGTGTGAGCGACGCATACCGCGCTTAGAACGCGTTTTACGATTTTGTTGTACTGCCATAACTTACTCCTGGTCTCGCTTAAGTTCTTTCAAAACCGCGAAAGGGTTTTGTCGCTCTTGTTCCGGTTCAATCTTTCCAAACGACATATCGTCTTGCTTCACTGTACACTCCGACTCTGCATGAAGGGGCACAATTGGCAAAGATAACAGTAGTTCGTCTTCAAAAATTTGAAGCAGATTAACTTCTCCGTGGTCGTTGACCTCTACCGGTTCGTAAGCCTCGGGAATGATGTCATCGCTTTCCTGCTCTTCTCCCTGCACTGGAGTAAAACAGAATTCCGCTTCCACGGGATAATCGAGTTCACCATTACACCTTTGACAGATAAGTGTTACCTGCGTGGCTAAATGGCCGTGAAAGACAGTAAGACCCTGCGCGTCTTTTTCGAACTGTACTTCTGCGTCCACATAGTCATTGCATCGGACAACTGCTTCACTCAATCGTTCCATATCTTTAGACGCAATCACGCCCCGGTAATCGGAACGTTTCATGGCACTTTTAGTCGGTTCAACCGAATGAGGGAGTTTCACTTTCTGCATAGGGCGCGCATGATATAGGGTCAACCCCTTCCTGTCAAAGCAAAATTGCGTTTTAACTTACAATAAAACGCTGTATGTGGTGCGTAGTGATAATGTAACATTGGACTACTAACTGAAAGTACGCAACATATTGATTTCATAAAAGGAGTAACTGTGGCCTCCCTTGTTCTTGCCTCATCATCGCAATACCGAAAAATGTTGCTCGCCAACATTGGTATTCAGGTAGACACCCACGCACCAGATATTGACGAAACGCCCTTTGCAAACGAAAGCCCTACTGCATTGAGTTTACGTTTGGCTGAACAAAAGGCGCACAAGGTTGCCGCTGAATTAGAAAAGGTAAATAGCGACACCATTATTATTGGTAGCGATCAAGTAGCTTTGGTACAAACCGATGCAGGCCCGCGGCTACTTGGCAAGCCTGGCACGTCAGAAAATGCTGTAAACCAGCTGATCGCATGCCAAGGTAAGCAAGTGTCATTTTATACTGCACTTTGCCTTCACCAGCCTAGCGCCAATAAAACGATAACACAGGTAGATGAAACACGCGTTTTCTTTCGCCATAACAGTGAAACTGCCCTTCGCGCCTATGTAGATAAAGAGCAGCCACTTGATTGTGCTGGCAGTTTCAAAAGCGAAGGCATGGGAATATTACTGTTTGATAAAATAGAGAGCCGTGACCCTAACAGTTTAATCGGCCTTCCTATAATGCTGTTAAATGAACTACTGGGCGCGCACTTCAATGTCGATTTATTAGCAATGGCTGCACAGTAAGCCACTAATTCTGTCAGAGCAGCTCTATGAAAGCAGTGCTACAGACCAGCGCTATTTGAATAGCGCTGTCTCTAATTCACTTATGGAGTGTACAAGTGCCACAGGTGACAGCGCTTCTAAATGAACCTGCGCATGAACGCCGTATGAGACCCCTATCCTATCCATACCGATAGTTTTCGCCATTTGCATGTCGTAGGTCGTGTCACCAATCATTACGGCATCTTCTATTTTTACACTAAGTTCATCAAGCAACTGTAGGAGCATGTCGGGCGAAGGCTTGGATTCTGCCTCATCGGCGGTACGTGACGCACTAAAGAAAGGTCCCGTCCCTGTTTGTGCCCACGCTCTATCAAGACCGCGACGCGCTTTACCTGTCGCAACGGCCAATGTACATCCCGTTTCTTTCAAATTGCTAAGTAACCGTTCAACGCCATCGAACAAAGGACTCGGCGTTGTATCCCGAGTGACAAACGCCTCTTTATAGGCAGCGACTAAACGCTCGGCTAACTCATCGTCTTTGATATTAAAAAGCTGTTTAATGGCAGGCTTTAAACTTATACCAATAATGTGACCTACTTCGTCGTAGGTGGGAACAGGCACATCACACTGCTTTGCAGCAAGCTGCATGCAGCTAACAATTTTTGCCGCCGAATCCATAAGCGTTCCATCCCAATCGAAGATAACAAGTTTGTACTTAGGCAGTGTTTTATCTAACGAAATGAAAGGCTGTGTTTCCACAGCCTGTTTTTTTGAATGCATAACTTACAGCGCTTTAAGTGTATTTGAGAGAGTGTCGTCTAATGGCGCGGTAAATGTTACGCGCTCTTCAGTCGCTGGGTGCAGCAGTGAAATACTGCGAGCGTGAAGGAACAGTCTGTTCAGTCCTTTTTGGCGCATTGCCGCGTCGAAATCCGCATCACCGTATTTTGGGTCACAAGCAATAGGATGACCCGCATGCAAACAGTGAACGCGAATTTGGTGGGTTCTACCTGTAATAGGCGACGCTTCAACCAAGGTTGCACCTGCGTATTCCTCTAATATGCGGTAGCGAGTTTCTGACGGTTTACCATCGTCGCTTACACTTACCATGCGCTCACCCGATTGCAGCACATTTTTACGAAGCGGTGCTTTAACTTTAAATCGAGTTTTAGGCCACTCACCTGCAACTAGCGCATTATATCGCTTGTCCATTTTACCTGTGCGAAGTTGTTCGTGCATGTGGCGAAGGGCAGAACGCTTCTTGGCTATCAAAATACAGCCTGACGTGTCACGGTCTAATCGATGTACCAATTCCATAAATTTGGCATCGGGACGCAAGGCTCTTAAGCCTTCGATTAATCCAAAGCTTAAGCCGCTTCCACCGTGAACTGCCATTCCAGATGGTTTGTTTATAACAAGTATACGGTCGTCCTCGAAAAGGATATGCGACTCTAATGATGCAATTTTATCGAGCTTGGGCGATGGCGCAGGCGCACCTTCCGACACGCGAACCGGTGGAATTCTGATTAAATCGTCAGCTTGTAACTTGTATTCAGGCTTAACACGACCTTTATTCACTCGCACTTCACCTTTACGTAAAATGCGGTAAATCATGCTTTTCGGCACGCCTTTTAATTGGGTGCGTAAAAAATTATCGATACGTTGACCAGCCAAGTCGGCTTCAACCGTTACAAAACGTACTTTTTGGGGAGCTTCTTCTTTCATAGAAGCATTATACCCTATTGCAAAGTGCCCAACATACTGAAAGTTACGTTTTACTAAATAATTATTATATCAGCGCTTAGCTAGGACTTAGAAAACCCACCTTTGCGCATACTTTTTATCCAAAGCGCATGTTTTCTGTATTTAACATCTCAATTTATGGGATTTATTCATTCGCTTTCCTTGCTAAAATTTGACTTTTAGTGCGATAATTATCGATGTTTTTAACACGATTAAATTCACGTAAAAAGAAAGGTGTGGAACAGGCATTTCGTTGCCGCACTTTAACAATGTGAAACACAGCGTTATAAAAACAACAACAAGACCGAAAATCAGCACGCATCTGAGTGTGTTGTTTTAACTTGTAAACGATAAAAGCATGGTTTGAGCGTCGGTGACATCAGCAATGATAAGTGTTCGATGAAATAACACATTCATACCGACCCCGCGAGAGAGGCAACGACTACACTGCCGTAAAAAGCGAGGCCATGCTTGCGAACATAAAATAAGTTTGCCGTTTAGCTAACAGAATTAAATGACAATTGAGTGGCAAAAATGATGCCGCTTGAAAAAATGAAATGAGTAATAAGGGCTAGTCGCTCCCGACATCCTTAAAGCAGTGTGAACATGAATGCATCTGTACGATTATACGTGTCAATTCACGATCGTATGGGTTTGCGCTTAAGATAAAGGCGCTTGTTTATTCGCGTGAGTGTTTGCCCACCAGGGATAATGCGACGTTACAACAAGGTCCCCGTCCAGCCGTGAGGTTGCGCGGTGAGGGTTTGCACATGTCACTTTAATTTTGTGTCTTAACGGCTGTACGAAAACAGAGTTAGATACAATGAAAAGAATGTTAATTAATGCAACTCAGCAAGAAGAGTTGCGCGTTGCTCTTGTCGATGGGCAACGGTTGTATGATTTAGATATAGAAAGTCCAGGACACGAGCAGAAAAAAGCGAACATCTACAAAGGTAAAATTACCCGCGTTGAACCCAGCTTAGAAGCTGCTTTTGTTGACTACGGTGCAGAGCGCCATGGCTTCCTACCCCTCAAAGAAATTGCCCGCACTTACTTCCCTAAAGGTTACAAATTCGAAGGCCGCCCTAACATCAAAGATGTGATTAAAGAAGGCCAAGAAGTAATTGTTCAAATTGATAAAGAAGAGCGCGGCCAAAAAGGCGCTGCATTAACTACATTCTTATCGCTCGCAGGCAGTTACCTAGTACTTATGCCAAACAACCCTCGCGCTGGCGGTATTTCACGCCGAATAGAGGGCGATGAGCGTACAGAGCTTAAAGAGTCACTAAGCAAATTGGACCTTCCTGAAGGTATGGGTTTGATTGTTCGCACTGCGGGGGTTGGCAAATCTTACGAAGAGCTAGAATGGGATTTAAAAGTCTTGCTTACCCATTGGGAAGCTATCTCTAGCGTTGCTGAAGAACGTGAAGCCCCTTTCTTAATTCACCAGGAAAGTAACGTAATTGTTCGTGCTATCCGCGACTACCTACGTCGCGATATTGGCGAAATCCTTATCGATAAAACCAGTATTTATGAGCAAGCTTTACAGCACATTCAATTAGTGCGCCCTGACTTTGCAAATCGCGTAAAGCTCTATCGTGGTGAAGTGCCGTTATTTAGTCACTACCAAATCGAAAGCCAAATTGAGTCTGCATTCCAACGCGAAGTGCGTTTGCCTTCTGGCGGCTCAATTGTTATCGACCCAACAGAAGCACTAACCTCTATAGATATTAACTCTGCCCGTGCAACAAAAGGTGGTGATATTGAAGAGACAGCGCTTAACACAAACCTAGAAGCGGCAGACGAGATTGCCCGTCAACTGCGTCTTCGTGATCTAGGTGGATTGGTTGTAATCGACTTCATTGATATGACGCCAGTACGTCACCAACGTGAAGTTGAAAACCGCATGAAAGACGCGGTGAGAAGCGACAGAGCACGAGTGCAATTGGGTCGCATTTCTCGCTTTGGCCTTTTGGAAATGTCTCGCCAGCGTTTACGCCCTTCTTTAGGCGAATCAGCGCATCACGTGTGTCCTCGCTGTTCTGGTCACGGTACCATTCGTGGCACTGAGTCTTTGGCACTGTCTATTCTTCGTATTTTGGAAGAAGAGAGCATTAAAGAAAACACAGGGCAAATTGAAGCACAGTTGCCTGTTCCAGTTGCGACCTATCTACTTAACGAAAAGCGTAAGTCAATTCAGCTTCTCGAAAAGCGTCACGGCGTAGATTTACTGCTTATTCCTAATGCAAACCTAGATACACCGCACTACCAGGTATTACGCAGACGTCCAGATGACGTTATATCTGAAGCGAGTTACGACGTAGAGTTAATGCCTGCGGTAGAAGCTGAGACGGAAACAACGACTTCTGCACCGGTTAAGCGCGAAGAGCCAGCACTGAAAGGCCTTGTTGCACCAACGGCTGCACCTGTAGTTGCGCCAAAAGAAGAAACAGCAAAGAAAGCCGACGATGTACCTTCACTATTTGCCCGATTTGGCAAATGGATTAGTGATTTATTCGGTAGCGAAAGCGAAGAAGAAACCAATAAAGACAAGAAGCCACAGTCTGGTAATAAAAATAGAAACAACCGCAGCCGCAATAATGACGACCGTCGCCGCAAGCCGCGCAACAAGAACAATCGTCGTGGCAATCAGTCTCAAGGTAAAGACCAGAACCGCGATGGTGAGCAGCAGGATAATCGCAAACCGCGCGGCGAGCAGCAGCGAGACCAGCGTCAAGATCAAGATGATAAGCGCAATAACAAAGGTCGTAAGCCTCGTAAGGCACAGCAACCACGCGATGAGCAACAAAAGCCTAAGCACGAAAAGCAAGATGGCGAGCAGCAAGAAAACCAAGCGCAGAAGAAGCGTGAAGTTGCTGAACGTAGAAAACGTCGTGATAAACGCCGCAGCGTTCGTGTGAAGAAAGATGACAACGCGGTGAATACTGCTGAACAAAGCGAAGCGCAGGCCACACCAGTAGCCAAAGAAGCGCCAGTGCAGCACAAAGCTAAAGCTGACACCAAGCCTAAAGCGCCGAAAGCAGAGTCACCGGTTGAAAACACTGCTGAACAGAAGAAGGATGAGCAAAAGCCAGCAGTCAAAGCCGCGCAAAAGCCAGCGGATAAACATGCTGAAGCGAAGCCAGTATCGGATGCTGTTAAGGGTGAAGATGACTCATCAGCGATAACTAGTGATGCCGTTGACGGCACTGATGCGAATACCGACGCTAACAGTGAAGAGCATGGTCAAAAACGTGAAGGCCGTGGCCGTTCACGCCGCTCTCCACGTCACGTTCGTGCGGCTGGTCAACGTCGTAAGAAAGAGTCGCAGCAAGTTGACGATTCAGACACGCAAGCTAAACAGCCTGGTGAGTTGTCACCGCAGCAGCCAGAAGCAGAAGTTGAAGCGACAGCTAAGACAGATGCACCTGTTGTCGAAGAAACACAAGCAAAAGCGCCTGGGCAACTAGCGCCAGCTGAAGAGCAACCTGTTGCTAAGCAAGAGAAAGCAAAGCTTGACGTTGAAGCCGTTCAGGACGAACTTCAGTTTGATGCAGAGCCTTTAGCGGGTAAAGAGCCTTCAGCGGGTAAAGAGCCTTCAGCGGGTAAAGAACCTTCAGCGGATGCAGAGCCGTCAGCGAACGATAAACCTTCGGAAGCTGTAGACTCAACTGATGAAGTAACGTCAGCAGACGATAACGCGACAACTGAAGCTAAACCGGCTAAAGAAGCTCAAACTTCAGTGCAAGAAAGCAACGTTGAAGAAACGGCTCCGGCAGCACAGACGGAACCGGCAGTTGAAGCTAAAACAACGCAAGCTGATACGGCGCCAGAAGCTAAAGACGAAGCAACAGCATCGCCAGAGCAAGTTGAAATAAACTTGGCTGACGCACCTGTAGTTGCAGAACCAGAAGCACAGGTACAAGAAGCGAAAGCAGATACGCCAGCGGCTAAAGAAAAAGCTGAAACAACAGCAGCGCCTTCTTCGAGCCTAGCAGCGAGTGGCAAAGGAAAGCGTGGTGCATCGCACCCTATGGCATTGCCTGCAGCAGTAAACGACGCATTTGTTGATGTAGCGCTTACCGCTAAAGCTGACGACACACGACCTGCACTCGCAGTATCGGGTAAAACTGCAGCGATGTCGCACGTAACGTCACGTGCATCAGCAGTAACAACGCTTCCTCAGTCGGTAGATGACGTTGCCGAAGTAGCAGCAGTGGCTGAATAATTTTCAGTCGCTAGTGCGCTACTAGCTAATTGACGTAAAAGCCGCTTTCGAGCGGCTTTTTTGTTTGTTAGTGTACGTTTAACATCGAGTCCGAGTTGAGAATAAAATGTCAGATACGGTAAACCAGCAGTATATAGATTGGTTAAGCCAAGTATGTAACGCGCAAGTATTAGACACACAAATGATTCAACCTCTTTGGAGTGGCTACGGAGCGTGCTTTCGTGCCACTTTGGGCTATCCTAATAATACTTTTTCAAAGAACCAGGACGAGAGAAGCCCTTTCCAAGAAAGCCAGTATCACCAAGCTCAACTAAACCCACTTGGCGCGCAACAAGGTGGAGACGAAGCAGCGCTAAAAGTAGTCGTGAAATGCGCCACTCCGCCACACAGACTCTCACACCCTAAAGGCTGGAATGGTGAAGCTAGCCACAACCGTAAGTGCCAATCTTTTAAGGTAGAGAACTGTTTTTATAGCGACGTTAAAGTCCAAACTGATGCGTCGTGCCGTACAGCAAAATACTTAGGGCACAGCCAACAGGGCGAAGCCTCCCTTCTTGTTATGGAAGACTTAGCACACAGTGGCTATTCTCGCACGGCCTCTTCACTTACCGCTGAGCAATGCATCACTGTTCTAAAATGGCTTGCCAATTTTCATGCACGCTTTGTCAATGTAAGAGATGAAATTAATAGCCGAAATATACAGTTATGGCCAGAGGGCACGTATTGGCACTTGGCAACCCGTGAAGATGAGTTCAACGCCATGTCGGATGGATTACTAAAGCAACATGCTGTCGCTATAGCTAACACGTTAAGCAACGCTCACTATCACACTTTGGTGCACGGCGATGCTAAAGTGGCTAACTATTGTTTTACCGACGATTTTTCTGACTGTGCAGCCGTCGACTTTCAGTATGTAGGTTATGGCGCGGGCATAAAAGACGTGGCGTATTTTTTGGGCAGTGCCCTATCAACCCAAACCCACATGAAACATCGTGATGCATTGCTCGATAACTACTTTCAAGCGCTCGAGGATGCGTTACACACTCGATTGGCTAACAATGATAGTTCGGCTTGTTTTAAGCGTGCTGATATTGCGCTTATCATTGCTGAATGGAAGTACCTGTACCCCTTCGCCTGCGCTGACTTTTATCGGTTCTTAGCGGGTTGGAGCCCCGAACACTGGAAAATAGATGAAGAGCTCCAATATCAAACAGATATTGCCTTGTCCGTGCTAGCGCGTAACGGCTAAACGTTCACGTTTTCATTTTACGCCTAATCAAGCTCGTACTTTTATAAATACACTCTTTTTTCGCGGTCTTTTTTCCGTGCATCGCCCTTTTCAACCTTCTGTTTGTCATGTACTAAACGACTAGCAGCTTATTGTTTAACTCCCTAGCGCTTGCCGTTTTTAATTAGTACGAAACTGCACCATTACACAAAACTTAGCGTATACACCGATAAATAATCATAATGTCACTGCCATGTACAAACGTAAGCTTTACCTGTTTGGGTTACTGTCCACATTTATCTTATTAATTGCATTGGCCAGCGCAGCCGTTTCGGCCCATTTAACACGCACTAACTTAGCGCAAGCTCAACTCGCTCAATCGCTATTGTCAGAGCACCAACAATTATCAAGTATTTCCTACAGGCTTTTTAAGCAGCTTACCGACGAGCTTATTTTTGGAAAGAATGCGAACCAGGCGAAAGTGCGCAACAAGCAGCAACAAATTGAAAACTCGCTGAACCGAATAAAGTCGCTAGAACTTGATCAACGCGAAGCATTAGGGCTTGAGGCAACATTAGGAAGTGTAGAAGATACCGATGAACTTGAAGCACTGATTCAAGGCATTGTGGAAGAGTTTAGAGCAATTGCCCTAAGCAACGACCGTACTCCGCTAAATCAACAGCAGCGCCTTCAAACATTACTAGAAGTAACTATAGACAACCAGTTCAGGGAAGCCATCAACTCTGCAGTAAACCGCCAAACAGGCGTTGTATCGCGCATTAACGCTAGCATTGAAACGCTAAACACCAGCATTGTGTGGTTTACTATTAGTTTAGGTCTGATTACCTGCCCTTTTATTCTGCTGGGTTGCTATTGGCTATTCAATGCCCTTTATCAGCCGCTAACGGTAATTCGCACGGGTACCGATGCCATTGCATCGGGTAACTATCACTATCGATTGCCTGAAACCTTAGATAGCGAATTCACTGACTTGGTCAAAGCCCTAAACTCCATGATTGCGCGTTTACAGGAACACGAAGATCAAGCTGATGCCCATCGCAAGCACTTAGAGTTTGAAGTGGAGAGCCGAACACGGGCGTTAAAAGAAGCCAACAATAAACTCACTCAACTGGACGCAAAGCGACGGCAATTTATGGCTGATGTTAGTCACGAATTGCGCACGCCGTTAACCATTATTCGTGGCGAAGCGCAGGTAACCCTTAGGCAGGCTGCGGCTAGCAACGAGATTTATAAAGAAACGCTAGAAACCATACTTGAGCAAGCCGTGAACTTAAGTAAGTTGGTTGATGATTTGCTGCTGCTAGCGCGTGCCGAGATGCACGAATTTACTGTAGATCTGGTTAAATCTGACTTACATAACCTGCTTACACAAAATATGGCGTTATGGCAAAAGCTCACAAAGCCAAGAGACTTAGATCTTAAATGGCTTGCCAATAATGAGGTCCAAGTGCTCATCGACAAAGACAGAATTGCGCAGGTACTGACCATCCTTATCGAAAACGCGCACAAATATTCTTATCCCGATACGCCCATTGTGCTGCGCGTTGAGAGCGAAAGCCCGAATATCAACGTATCGGTCATTGATAGCGGTGAAGGCATTTCTTCAAGTGATTTGCAGCACGTTTTTGAACGCTTCGTTAGGTTAAAGCGCAAAGGCAATGGAATGGGGCTAGGTTTGTCTATCGCTAAAGCGATAGCAGAAGCCCACCACGGTATATTGAGTGCGCATTCCACATTGGGTAAAGGCTCGCAGTTCACGTTGACGCTGCCAGTTTTAGATGATTAAGGGCCCAGTTGGATCGATTCCAATATTACACAACATCGAACGGTTAGGATTATAACAACAATGAAAATTCTTATTGCTGATGACGAAGCCCCCTTACTACGCTTTCTTTCACGAGGCCTAAGCGCTGAAGGTTTTGAGTGCATTGAAGAGCCGGCATTACACAACTTAGTCACGCGCATTCGCCATGAAGCCCCTGCTATTATTGTACTTGATCGCATGTTTGGTGATGAAGATAGCGTAGAGCTGCTGCCCGCAATCAAGTCGCTTCCCCATGCCCCAATGGTTTTGTTGCTAACCGCGGTGGACGAAGTACGCGAGCGTGTGAATGGTTTAAAACAAGGCGCGGATGACTATTTGTGCAAGCCATTTGACTTTGACGAACTACTTGCGCGCATAACGGCCTTAAGCCGAAGAGTGACGAATACACCGGTTACTCAATTAGGCCTCACCATCGGACCGTTAAACATCGATGACGAGTCACGTATTGCGACATTGTCTGGGGAAGAGATTTCACTCACCAAACTAGAATACGACATGCTCTACTACTTCGCAGAAAATGCTGAAAAAGTGCTGTCTCGAGAACGCATATTAAGTCGAGTATGGCGAAGTCACAGCGATCCGTTAACTAATGTTGTTGATGTGTATATCAGTAGGCTGCGACAAAAGCTTCACAGCAGTGATGCCATATTTATTGAAACTCTGAGAGGCAACGGCTATCGGTTGACCACTAGAAAATAGTCGTTTGGTCTCATTAGCTATTGCATTCATGTGTTATCCCGCCCAACTTGAACACTCGTTCAAATTTTGTAAAGGATAATTATGGCTCGCTCACCTTCTTCATTACTCTCAAGGCTATGTTGCGCAACCGCTGTAGGCATTAGTCTATTGTCATCACCAGTCTTCGCTCAGACAGACACCAGAGATGCCGCGCAGCCTGATAAGAATACAGCAATGTCTGCACGGGAATTGCGAGCACCAAAGGTTATCTTTTTCGACGTTAATGAGACCTTGCTAGACCTCACCGCCATGCGCAGTTCGGTAGGTGAAGCCTTGGGCGGTAGAGATGATTTATTGCCGCTGTGGTTTTCTACCATGCTGCATCATTCACTGGTCGATTCAACAACAGGTCGCTTCCATACCTTTGGAGAAATTGGCGTTGCCTCATTGCTGATGGTGGCTGAAATTGAAGGTATTGAATTGACCAAAGCGCCAGCCAAAACGGCAATTGTCACGCCATTGCGAAGCCTTCCACCCCATCCTGACGTGCGCGATGGCTCACAGGCACTTAAAAACAAGGGTTATAAACTCGTAAGCCTTACCAACTCGTCTAATCAAGGCGTATATACTCAATTTAAGAATGCTGATCTTTTGTCTTATTTCGACGAGCGACTAAGTGTAGAAGACATTAACTTATATAAGCCCGATACACGCACGTATGAGTGGGCTATTGAAAAAATGGGTATAGCAGCAGAAGACGCTATGTTAGTGGCGGCCCACGGTTGGGATATTGCTGGTGCTAAACAGGCAGGCTGGCAAGCCGCGTTCATTGCACGCTCCGGTAAGGTACTATACCCGTTAGCAATAGCGCCTGACACGGTGGTAAGCGGACTAGATGAATTAGTCTCCCAATTACCCGATGCCAAATAAGCGTTAGGATCGGTGGTATCAAGGTAGTATCTAGGTGCACATAAAAGCACAGCTTATCGGTTAGCGCGCATAAGTGACTTGGCTTATTACTCAGGCTAAATGTTGTGCCAACCGATTTTTGGAGCTAGGCAGTTGGCTACGCTTGTGCTGCGCCTTTTCTTTTCATATCGATGTGGGGAATACCGTCTTCTAAATACATAGTGGAGGTAGCTGCAAAACCAAAGCTTTCATAAAAGCGTTTTAAATATTCTTGCGCACCAATTTCAATATCACAGCCTGGCCATAGCGCCTCACAATGATTAATTGCTTCACGCATAAGCGCTCTACCAGTCCCCTTCCCTCTAAAGGCTTCGCTGGTAGCTACTCGACCGATACTTACCGACGGATAACTCACCCCTTCGCCAAGTAATCGTGCACACGCTACCAATTTGTTATCTTGAAACCCCATTAAATGATGAGTTTTTGGATGGCGGTCTTTTTCATCTAGTTCCGGATAGGGGCAGTTTTGTTCAACAACAAAAACATCGACACGCAGCTTGAGCAAATCGAAGAGTTGATGATTAGTCAGCTCATTAAATGTAAGTGATTGCCAGGAAACCATGTTGCCTCGATGATTTTTTATTATTAATGTTTGCGTGGCGCCTTGAAAAGCGCTTCGAAAGACCTTTGTTGGTTTAAACGAATTTTAAAGCCGTTGTTATTAACAATCCTAATTTTAGGACCGTAGCGAAGATAACGATTGGATTAATGTAACGCAACCCATTTGCACAGAATGCGCTTCAATTTTCTGCTGCTTTGACGGTTGACGCTCCCTGCATAAAACGCTTAACGCCCACTTATAGCAGACTCTAAGCTGGAAATATGCGGTTAATTGATGAACCCTATCAAATAGTTAGCGTAAATAATGGAACACCAAAAGAAGAATGGTTATTGTGTATGGAGACAATGAATTGGCAAGTGTAACTGTTTTCTATGATCAAAACCGCGCAGGCACAGGGGCAAAAAATGAGTGATAAGCGCAACATCAAAACCTATGACAAACCCGCTGGCGGATGGGGAGCATTAAAGAGCGTCACCCAAAGCTGGCTGCAGAGTGAAAAACCACTCAAAAATTTACGGGCCATGCTTAAAACCAACCAAGATAAAGGGTTTGACTGTCCGGGATGTGCGTGGGGTGAGTCGCCAGAAAGCGGATTAGTGAAGTTTTGTGAAAATGGTGCTAAAGCGGTGAACTGGGAATCTACAGGGCGTTACGTCGACCCAGAGTTTTTTTCAAACCACTCTGTAAGTTCGCTAAAAAAACACACTGACTACTGGCTTGAGTCACAAGGGAGACTCACCCACCCTATGCGCTACAATGCTCAAGCAGACCATTACGAACCAGTATCATGGGACGATGCCTTCGCACTCATTGCCAAACACTTGAAGGGTTTACCTTCACCTCACCAAGCAGAGTTTTATACTTCTGGTCGGGCGAGTAACGAAGCCGCCTATTTATATCAGTTATTCGTGCGCGCATTTGGCACAAATAATTTTCCCGACTGTTCCAATATGTGTCACGAAGCGTCAGGCCAAGGGATGAAACCAACCATAGGAGTGGGTAAAGGTACGGTCACGTTTAACGACTTTGAAAAGGCAGATACCATATTTGTGATAGGTCAAAACCCCGGGACTAACCACCCTCGCATGCTTGAGCCGCTGCGCGACGCCGTTAGAAGAGGCGCTCAGGTAGTTTGCTTTAACCCGTTAAAAGAGCGCGGGTTAGAAAAATTCCAGCACCCTCAACATCCCATAGAAATGCTAACTAATGGCTCAACGCCAACCAATACCGCCTATTTCAGGCCTGCTCTTGGTGGTGACATGGCGGTTATGCGTGGCATTGCGAAATGGTTATTAACCTGGGAACAAGAAGCCAAAGCGAACAATGCCCCTCCTGTATTCGACCACGATTTTATTAATGCGCATACCAACGGCATGGACAACTATTTGAGTGCCGTTGAAGCGACTAGCTGGGAGCATATTGAAGCGCAGAGCGGTTTAGCAAAAGACGAAATACGTCACGCGGCAACCATGTACAGACGTGGAGAACGGGTGATCATGTGCTGGGCAATGGGGATCACCCAACACAAGCACTCAGTAGCTACGGTTCAGGAAATAGTGAACGTTCAACTACTACGGGGAAACGTGGGCAAGCCTGGTGCAGGGCTTTCTCCCGTTCGTGGCCACAGCAATGTGCAGGGGGATAGAACTGTGGGTATTAACGAAGTCCCCCCCAAAGCATTGCTTGACGCACTAGAGAACAAGTTTAACTTCGCCGTTCCACGAGAAAGAGGTCACAATACCATTCAAGCAATTCAGGCTATGGAAAGTGGTGAATCCAAAGTTTTCATCGGCTTAGGCGGTAATTTCGCTCAGGCGACGCCAGATACGCCGCGCACCCATGCCGCGCTATCACAATGCGACTTAACCGTTCATATCGCCACCAAATTAAATCGTTCTCACCTAACCACAGGTAAAGACGCACTTATTTTACCCTGCTTGGGGCGCACTGAAATCGATATGCAGGCTAACGGCCAGCAGGGTGTAACCGTTGAAGATACGTTTTCTATGGTCCATATTTCTTATGGCCAACTTCCGCCAAGCTCGCCCGAACTTCGCTCTGAACCCGCTATTATTGCTGGTATCGCGAAGGCGACGTTAGGCAACACGCCGGTAGACTGGGACTTCTTAATAAGCGATTACGACAATATTCGTGAGCTCATTGCCGACACCATAGACGGTTTTAAAGACTTTAACACCAAACTCGCTCAACCGGGTGGTTTTCATTTAGGTAATGCAGCAGGTGAGAGACGCTGGTTAACACCATCGGGCAAAGCCGAGTTTGCTGCTAACGCCCTGCCTGATTCACTGTTAAATGCTGACCTCGTTGCGAAAGGTGAAGAGCCGGACCTCATTTTACAAACACTGCGCTCTCACGATCAGTACAACACAACTATCTATGGTATGGATGACCGCTACAGAAACGTGTTTGGCGCGCGGGACGTGCTGTTTGTCAATGAACGTGATATTCAGAAACTGGGATTTAACGATGGCGATAAAGTCGATATTACGTCAATGTGGAACGACGGCAAAACACGTCAAGTTAGACAGTTTATGTTGGTGGCTTACGACATCCCGCAAGGTCAAGCGGCAGCATATTACCCCGAAACCAATCCGTTAGTACCACTAGAAAGTTACGGTGATGGCACGTTCACACCAACATCGAAATTTATCGCGATCAAACTTTCAAAATCAGAGGCAGATGGACGAATCGCGGTTTCTGCAGTTTAAGCTTATTAAATTTGGCCCCGAGCGCGGGGCCATTTAAATGCTCTTTGAGCCTTACGCCCCTTTAAACTTGTGGTGAATAAGCTCTTGGTGGATCATATTTAGGCACGTGGATAAGGGAAACGCCATAGCGGTTAGCCCACTTAACTGATAATGCAGTAGGTGCTGAAAGCGTGACGACCAAAGGTAATTTAGCTCTTATCGCTTTTTGTACTAGTTCTAAGCTACAGCGGCTGGTTAGTACAACGAGGCATTCCTTCTGATATAGTTTATTAGCTGCGATTGCCCCAATTAACTTATCAAATGCGTTATGCCTTCCTATATCTTCTCGGCATGCCAGCACATTGCGCATTGCATCAATATAAAGCGCTCCATGTACTGCACCGCTCTGTTGAGCTAATGCTTGCGCATTAGATATAAGGCTTCGCAATCCTTTAAACCAGCTCACATCAGGCAACGGCGATACTTCAATAGGCGTTAATTGAGGCAAAGCGTTATCTAATGCCTCAACGCCGCAGAGCCCACAACCCGACGCACCCGCCAATTGCCGCTTATTTTCCTTTAACTTCCAGAACGCCTGATTGGCAATTTCAACTTCAGCATTGATGTGTTCTTTGTGATGCGTCAGTTCAATACCGTAAAGCTGACGAGGATGTTCGATAATGTCGTTGCTTAAACTGAAGCCCATGATGAAATCTTCAATGTCGTTAGGGGTTATCAGCATTACGGCGTAATTAATACCGTTATAACTAATGCTTAAAGCGACTTCTTCGGCAAGGGCAAACTTTTGAGTATAGGGTGTAGCATCTAAAACTAATGCGCGCTGTTCAGTGTTACTTTTCACGTGGCCAATCACCTGGAGTATTCACATTCAACCACTCTATGTCATCTTCATTGGACATTTTTGCGAGACGCTTTTTGTTATCGGCTTCATCTTTTCCTAACGTTTTTTTGAGGTCAGCTTCTTTAAGAGATACCGCATTGAGAATTTCTAAAAATCCTACCACTCGTCTCTTACTTTGCTCAACTAGATAGTTGGCTAAGAGGGCTTGGGTGTTCTGCGCAACGGGTAGAAAGAAAGGCAAAAAGCGGTTTTCCACATAACATGCCTTTTCAGCCTCTCGCCCTCGCGAAACTAATATTCTCAAAAGCTCGGGCGTCATCTGCGGCATGTCAACGGGAAGAACAAGCAGTTCATAAGGATTGTCAGTGTGATTATCAGATTGGGATAGTGCGTCTAAAACAGCGTGTACTCCGCCAAGCGGACCTGCATCTTCAATTTTGTCATTCAAAAAGCCTGGCCCGTTACGACTAATTAACACTTTATCGCAACTCGCTGCCTGTAAAAGTAACGAAGCATTATCGATGAGAGTACGGCCCTGATAACGCATAAGTGCTTTATCTTGCCCCATTCTGCGCGATTGACCACCCGCAAGCACTAAACCGATGAGTGTCGCATTCACTTTAGGCACTGCATTCGCCTCCTTTATTAAAAATCTTCTCATATCCTTTTAAAAACTCAAAGCAATGCGTGGAAAAGGGAGAAGTGGGCTCGCCGATATATTGGAATGTTTGATGAAAATGAAGCTGTGCCGCATTGCACAATTTAGCCGCTTTGGTAAAGAGCTGCGTGTCTCCTAACCCAACCAGAAAACAGCGTTGGCAAATATCCAAAAATCAATACCCTTAACGTGATAGATAGGTTCAAATGCGATTCTACCAATGGACTACAAAACTTGTAACTACGCTAAACTTATGATTTGAAGTTAGGTGAAAATACTGGAGTAAAAACAGGCCCATGTTGATTATATCCATTGCCTAAAGATTAAATGCAAATCAGAAATGTAACACCGACATTACATGAGCATTTACTCGCCTATTCGGCTAAGTTTTCATCGACGACATTTCTGTTAAACAACCTACATCACTTCGCTGGCGGTGTCGCCTAGCAACGAGTCCAATAGAAAGTAGGAACAGCCATACTGTCGATGCTTCACTCACCGCATGAGTTACCGTAGTTAAATAGCCAATATCAGCAAAAGAAGCAATCGTAGTATCACTTAATGTAATTGCATATGGTCCCAAATAGCCGGTCATTAAGTCAGAAGAACCACCAGGCCAAGGCTCATCCCAATGGCTGTTAGCAGTACCCTCTCCACCGCCGAGTTCAACCGGAATAAATTCAGCATCTTTTACAAACTCTTGGCGGTATATTTCTAATGCATACTCTCCCGTGTATCGCCCCGAATTCATGACGTAATTCGACTGGCTACCTGGTCTGATAAAATCGGTTGTCCACAAAATTCCAAATCCGATAGCATGAGCCATCTCGTGCACAATAACATCGAAAAGTGTGCCGTTTCGCTCCATATTACTGAGATCTGCCGTATCAAACTGCATGCTGCCCCGATTTGCATAAACAAACGCACTATCGGAGAACTGTATGATACTAGATGGACCAGCGCTACCCAATATTCTTCCCACTCCATCAATCGGCGCTCCACTCGCGTCAATAACAATACTGTGATCGAATACGCTCTGAACACCTGTTAAGTAAGTTTCCCAAAACGCGACTGCACCATCGAATGCACTGGATTGTGAAGGCGTTAACCCTCCAAGATTATTAATAGATATGTTGAACAGCCCCGCATTTGCAGGCAGTGACACGCACATTGCAACTGCAACACTTAAAACCAGTTTTGGTAAACCTTTCATGGCTTCCCTCCATAATTGAGAAACAACGTCCACTGAAAATAACTATGGTCCGCGACACTAATATGCTGTAACAACTATAGTTGAGAATGTAGAAGTGCGCTGCTTTCTTAGCATTTTATATTTAGCGGCCTAGACGGTAATTTCTGAAGAAAGCTTTTTAAAAGTTGCAATGAATACAGTATGTTAGAATTGCAAGAGCAATGCCGCTGGAGGGCTTTAATGACAACAGCTGAGTTTGAAAAAAGACAGGGAACGGGAAACGTTTTTTAAACGTTAAGTGGATTAAATTATGAGGGATATACTTGCTCACCACCTTAAAGAGTAAAGGTGGTGAGTTTAAAAAGACTACCAGGTCAAATCATCTGGGATTTCGTAATCGGCATACCAGTCGTCTTCTGCTTCGTCTTTACCGTCATTACCACTCTTGTCCAAATCAGCACGATAGATTATTGAAGCTTCATCACGCTGAGCAATTTTATCAGCAACCGGCGTAGGAACTAATTCGTAAGCATCATCTAGCAATACCACGGTCAAACGACCCTTTGTGACCTGCCTGTGCATTTCTTCGCTTACGTACATGCGTTTAACGACATTGTCGTGAGTAAAGTTAAGTAGCGTTTCGCCGTTACGCGGTTGTTTGTTTACTGTAATAAGCTGCCTGACCTGTGCGGCTATCGAGCGCTTTTCTCTTTCTTGCTGTTGAAGTTGATTCAACTCTCTTGAGCGCGCCTTTTTCTCTTCTGCGGCTTGTTGAGCTGCAATTGTCGCTTCATCTACAATAGGTTGTTTTTGCTTATTTTTTTGCTTTTGTTTTTTGCGTTTATCCGCACGCGCTTGCTTTGCAGACGCTTTATCGGCCAATCCGGCTTTTAGAAGTTGGTCTTGTAAAGAGGCCATAACTCACTCTCTATTGATTTATTAACGAGCCTTGCATTGTGCGTGCTGAAGCACGCTAAAAGACACCTTATGACGTAATAAGCCCGAATAAATCCGGGCTTATTACTTTCGTATCGAAATATTGTATTCGCTTTGATTTATTTTTTCTTCGCTTTTGGCTTAGCAGCCGGCTTTTTAGCCGCTTGCTCTTGCCACTTGCCGTTTTCATACCACGCAGACCAGCCTGTTGCTTTACCGCTGTCATTTTCAGACATCACGTATTGCTGTTTGGTCTTCCTGCTATAGCGAACTATTGCAGGGTTACCGTCAGGGTCTGTTTGTGGCGCATCAGCAAGATAGTAGAATTTCGGCGATATTCTATCTCTAAAGCGTGCAAGTTCTTCCACTTTCGGCGCACGAGTCTCGCGCGACTTTGGAAAGTTATGGGCAGCCAAGAAGATACCCGAAGCGCCGTCGCGTAGCATAAAGTGCGCGTCAGACTTTTCACACGGAAGCTCTGGTAAATCGACCGGATCTTCTTTTGGCGGCGCAGCTTCGCCGTTTCTCAGTAGCTTACGGGTATTTTTACATTCTTCGTTGGTACAACCGAAGTATTTACCAAATCGACCATTTTTAAGCTCCATATCGCTACCGCATTTATCGCACTCGATAATGGGGCCGTCATAGCCTTTTATTTTGAATGTGCCTGCCTCTACCAATGTGCCATCACACGTCGGCGTATTACCACACACGTGAAGTTTACGGGTTTCATCGACCAGGTAACTGTCCATCGCCGTACCACACTTAGGACAACGTTTTTTAGAGCGAAGCGCTTCTGTTTCAAGCTCTTCTTCATCGTCCACTTTCACGACTTCATCACCAGGCGTTAAATTCATGGTGTTAGTGCAGCGCTCTTTCGGTGGTAAGTTGTAGCCTGAACAGCCCAAAAACACGCCGGTTGACGCGGTTCTTACGTTCATTTCACGGCCGCATTTGTCGCAATCAATACCTGCAGGTACCGCCTGATTCAGGCGCATACCGCCCTCTTCAGGGTCTTTCTCAGCGTTTAGCAGTTTGTCATAGAAGCCGCTGTAGAACTCATTGAGCACGTCTTTCCAATCTTTATTGCCCTCAGCAATATCATCAAGATGTTGCTCCATATTGGCAGTAAAGTCATAGCTCATTAAATCGTCAAAGTTTTCCATCAAACGATCGTTTACTATTTCGCCCATTTTCTCGGCATAAAAACGCTTGTTCTCTAAGCGCACATAGCCGCGATCTTGAATCGTCGAAATAATACTGGCGTAGGTCGATGGACGACCAATACCGCGTTTTTCAAGCTCTTTTACTAACGACGCTTCATTAAATCGCGCTACAGGCTTGGTGAAATGCTGTTTAGGATCAAGCGCTTTTAAGTCAAGCACATCGCCTTTTTGCACATCAGGCAACATGAGTTCTTCTTCGCCTTTTTTGCGAAGCTGAGGCTGAACGCGAGTCCAACCATCAAACTTGAGTACGCGGCCTTTCGCCGTCAGCTCGTAATCACCCGCTGCCACTTTAATCGTGGTTGCATCGTACTTAGCTGGAGTCATTTGACAGGCCACAAACTGGCGCCAAATAAGCTCATAAAGACGCTGTGCATCGCGTTCCATATCACCTAAACTCGCAGCACTAATGCTCACGTTTGAAGGGCGGATCGCTTCGTGCGCCTCTTGTGCTCCTTCTTTACTGCCGTAGCGATTTGGCGAATCAGGCAGGTACTTGTCACCAAAATTATCTGAAATGTACGCACGAGCACTGTCCAGCGCCTCTTGGCTTAAATTGGTTGAATCCGTACGCATATAGGTGATGTAGCCTGCCTCATAAAGGCGCTGCGCCATCATCATGGTCTTCTTAACACCAAAGCCCAATCGAGTACTTGCCGCCTGTTGCAGCGTTGAAGTAATAAACGGTGCTGAAGGACGACTTTGCGTGGGCTTTGACTCGCGGCTTTCTACCGTGTAGTTAGCCCCTTCTAAGTCAGCAAGCGCTTTATCTGTTTCGGCCTTGTTTTTGGGCTTGAACGCATTGCCCTGGTGCTTTGCTACCAGCATGCGTAGTGCCGCTTTTTGCTGGCTGGTTAAATCTGCGTGTACGTCCCAAAACTCTTCAGGCACAAACGCTTTAATTTCTCGCTCACGCTCTACAACAAGCCTAACCGCTACCGATTGTACGCGCCCTGCTGAGAGGCCTCGCGCAATTTTTTTCCACAGAAGTGGCGACACCATGAAACCTACAACACGGTCTAGGAACCGGCGAGCCTGCTGCGCGTTAACGCGAGAGATATTTAACTCGCCCGGATCGGAGAACGCATCTTGAATCGCGTTTTTAGTAATTTCGTTAAAAACCACTCGCTGGTAAGTTTTGTCTTTTTTACCTAGCAGCTCTTGTAAATGCCATGCAATCGCTTCCCCTTCGCGGTCCAAATCGGTCGCGAGATAGATAGTGTCAGCATCTTTAGCAAGCTTTTTAAGTTCGTTAACGACTTTCTCTTTACCCTGTAGCACTTGATAGTGGGCTTTCCAGTCTTTCTCTGGATCCACACCCATTCTGTCTACAAGCTTCAAATATTCGTGACGGCGAAGATATTCTTGACGCGCTTCTTCGCTTAAAGTTTTGAGTTCTTTAGCCGGTTTTTTAGGCTCTACTTTGCCTAAAGCCTTCGTCGGAAGATCTCGCACGTGGCCAACCGAACTTTTTACGATAAAATTTTTACCAAGATATTTATTTATCGTTTTCGCTTTGGCTGGTGACTCGACTATGACCAGTGATTTTGCCATATAATTGAACTAAACCTATTGATTTTTAATGACTATTTACGTCAAATTCTGAAAATTGGAGCAGCCCAACGCTATATATAGGGCACTCGCTCTTTTTTAACATATATCTACAAAGTGAATGGAAAACAAGATCTTCTTCATACTTATTCTTCTCTCTGCTCTAATCGCACACAAAAACTGTGCATTATTTGAGCAGCGCGATTGGCATCGGTATTAAAAGCCGTATAATGCCAGCCATTCGAACCTGACCTAACAACCCGCTCAGGTTTAAAGACGTGCCATGTTTGACCCTGAACAAAATCAAAAGCGTTGCTATTGCTATCAACTTAATCGCAGTGTTTGTAAGAATGTAGCATATGGGGTCAACAGCCAAAACTACAAGAATGAGGGAAAGTATGAAGCAGTTTGAAGTTAACTTTGATGGTCTTGTAGGACCTACCCATAACTATGCCGGCTTATCGTTTGGCAATGTCGCTTCCCTAAACAATGCGAACGCAAAGAGCAGTCCTAAACAGGCTGCAAAGCAAGGTCTTGCAAAGGCCAAAGCGCTAGCCGATATGGGAATGGTTCAAGGTGTATTAGCCCCGCAAGAACGTCCTGATATCGCTGCGCTCCGTCGATTAGGTTTTACCGGTTCTGATGCTCGCGTGCTAGAAAGCGCTGCAAAGCAGTCTCGCGAGATTTTCTTAGCATGTTGTTCTGCTAGTAGCATGTGGACTGCAAATGCCGCCACTGTGTCTCCTAGCGCCGATACTGCCGATGGTCGCGTTCACTTTACCCCTGCAAATTTAACGAACAAGTTTCATCGCTCGTTAGAGCCTCAGGTAACGGGCAATATTCTACGTGGCACTTTCGCTAACGAAAAGCACTTTGCTCATCACCAGCACCTGCCAGATAACGAGCATTTTGGTGACGAAGGTGCAGCCAACCACACGCGACTTTGCAGCAACTATGGTCAGGAAGGCATAGAGTTGTTTGTTTATGGTCGTCATGCATTTGATACCAGCAAACCTGCACCAAAAAAATATCCGGCTCGCCAAACGCTTGAAGCATGCCAAGCAGTAGCTCGCTTACACGGTCTGGACGACGATGGCGTAGTTTACATGCAGCAAAACCCAGACGTTATCGACCAGGGCGTATTTCACAACGATGTGATCGCTGTTGGTAATCAAAATGTGTTGTTTTTCCACGAGCAAGCGTTTTATCAAAAAGACGCAGGATTTAAAGAGCTTCAAGCCAAATTTGGTAGCGAACCGCTACATTTTATTGAAGTGCCGACTGCCGAAGTGTCTGTCCAAGATGCAGTAAAAACCTACTTGTTCAATACGCAAATCATAACGCTTCCAAGCGGCGATATGACCATAATCGCACCTACTGAATGTCAGGAAAACGAAGCCGTTAAGCGTTATTTAGACAAGCTAGTGACACTAGGCACACCGATAAAGTCGGTTAACTTCTTTGACGTTAAACAGAGTATGCGCAATGGCGGCGGCCCGGCTTGTTTGCGTTTGCGCGTTGCAATGAATGACAAAGAACTTGCTGCAGTTAATCAAAATACGTTAATCAACGATACACAGTTCGCTCGCCTAAACGCTTGGGTCGACAAGCACTATCGCGATGAATTAGGTGAAGATGACTTGCGCGATCCGCAGCTGCTAATTGAATCTCGTACCGCGCTTGATGAGCTTACACAAATTCTGAAGATTGGTTCGGTTTACCCGTTCCAGCAGGGATAAGTTTTGTAATCTACTAAAAAGTAAAAAGAAAGCCGGCTATTAGCCGGCTTTTTAATGCTTTAAATGGTGCGTAATTTTACGGCGTAACCAAGGTACACTGGTCAGTCACACCAAACGGGTTAGACGGCGGTGATGCGCCTTCATCGGTCACGTCTTCAGCCGATATACTTAATGTATAATTCATCGAAGCCTGGGCCTCACTACCGGTAGACTGGCCGAAAACAGAAATAACAGCATCGTACCAAACCGCATAACTGCTAGGGTAACGGTACTCCAGTTCTGCATAGCCATTCTCATCTGTTTCAGCATTGCCGTTAGCAAAGGTTATGGTTCCCACTAATCCAGGCGTGAGCATCTCGTCCCCGTTAGTGTCTTCATTGGTTGGAGTTGTATCCAAGATACCGTTATCGTTGACATCTTCCGTGAGACAATTCTGGTTAATTATGGCTATCCATTGTGATTCATCATCATCATATACCCAGAACCCTGTGCGATATTCACCATTATCAACATATTTTGCCGGCGCCACCGATGCAGTTAAACTCACGCCGCTGACTGGCTGTCCAGCAGAGTCAGAAACAAAAACACTGAAACGCTTTAAGTAAGATGTAGATGTAGGCTCTTCGAGCTCATTACCCGTTCCCAAAGAGATATCGAATGCACGAGCACCTACGGTCAAGGTAACTTGATCATCGATCGCTGGATCTTCAGCAACAAAAGCAGTAACAACTACAGACTCTAAGGTTGAAACCGAGCCTGACGTAAAGACTGTTGTAGCTATTCCCTTACTATCAGTAGTTGCTTGAGAAGGCGACACAAATCCGGTAGACACGTCAGAGACAGTGAAGTTAACCACACTGTTTTTTACCAAATTACCATTTACATCGCGAACCACCGCGCTAATCGTGCTGGTTTGTCCATCAGGGCCTAAAATATCAGGCGACGCATCAGCAATAAGCGTGTGCGGTGTAGTGGCAATAAACTCAATTTGAGTGAGTGCTGAAACCAACACGTTACCGCTTCCATCGCTTGCCGTTGCGGTGATTGAAGAGATGCCAGCATTGTTGGCGCTAATATCAATACTTGCTTGTCCTTCTGCATCGGTTTGTACAGTTGAGTCGCCGTCGATTACGCCACGTGATGCGCTAAAGGTTACCTCTTGACCTACTACTGGCGTATTGTCTTGACGCCACTGCACGGTAATAGTCTGTGTTTGCCCTAACGGCACTTCTTCTGTTGGTAAGTTAACGAAATTAAACTCGTCTTGCTGTACCTGCACCGTAAAGCTTGTTTCAGCATTAAGTGCTGATGCCGTAATGGTATTTTCTCCAGAGGCAGATGCGGTATATGACACAGTAGCTTGTCCGTTAGCCCCAGTATTAACCGTGGCGCTGCTCAGGGTGCCGTTAGTAGCACTTAAAACAACATCTTCATTTTTTATAGTCTCGCCATCGGAGTCTTGAAGACGGATTGTATAATCAACAGTGTCATTTAAAATAACTGAAGACGCGCCGTTGATAGTGACTTCTGTTCCGGCAATTGTAATATTAACAGACTCAGTAAGACTGCCCGCGCCGGCTGTAATAGTAATCGTACGGTTTGATTTATCGTTTTGCGACGTCAGTATTGCACGGGCGGTACCATCGGCAAGGGTAACGGGTTGCGTGAGCTGAAGCTCAACGCCATCGCCTGTCGCGGCCGAGAAGCTTACCTCAACACCTTCCATTAACACACTTTGCTCATTTTTAACTAACGCAATGAGTTCGACTTCATCGCTTCCGCTAGAAGCCAGCTGAATACTGTCAGCGAAAAGCTCCAAAGATGCCGGGTCTTCACTTACCGTTGTACTGCCTTCAGAACTAAAAGTCGTGGAGTCTGTTTCACCAGTAGATAAAGTAGCTGTCACTTCACCGTCACCAGACGCGCTTCCCACCGACATACCTATTGTTGCAACACCTTCTGCATTTGTAAGTGCTGTTGCTGTGTCATTTGAAAAGGTAGCCAGATCATCGTTGCTTAATGAAAAGGTAAGCAAAAGATCTGCCTGAGGTTCACCCAGTGAATTTGTTACCGTTGCAACTGCTGTCAACGCATTGCTCGATGAAAGGCTGTTATCAGCCTCGCCACTTTCATTTTGCAACGCAAGTGCAACGCTGATAGTAGTAGGATCTGTGCCGCTGACCGCTGTGGCAGAAAACGTGGTAGTTCCTGTTTCACCACTGCCCAGCGCTGCGGTAATTTCTCCATCACCCGAAGCCGTGCTTGCATCTAAACGAATTCTGGCGACACCGCTTGCGTTAGTTCTTGCAGTGCCGGTATCATTGCCAAACTCGGCAAGTTCTTCGTTACTCAGGGTGAAAGTTAGCAGAGCATCTGAGTGCGGATTCCCGTCTTCATCGGTTACAGTCGCTACCGCAAACAGGCTGTTGTTTTCTGATAAATTGTTGTCGCTTGCGCCACTTTCGTTTTCCAACGACAAGGCAATTGAATAGGTAGGCGTGGTTGTACCGCCGTCTCCGCTTCCATTATCCGTGTTATCCCGAGAGACTGAAGAGCCGCCCCCACCACATGCTGTTAGCATGAATATTGCGCTAATTAAGCTTAGCACTCTCGCTAATGTCGACATAATTCGTTCCTGAACCTCTTTTATTGACAATTGCGTCGTTTTTTATGTTTAAAAATCAACTGAATCTGGCACACTACGAAAGATTAAAAATATAAAAATGCACAGGAAACATTAATGTCTTCATCTGCACATAAGTATAGTTTAACCGCTCGCATATTTATCGGCATGGCTGCCGGTATCTTGACTGGTGTCTTTCTCCAATTATTGTTTGATGATAGCGGAGATTTTACTTTTTCGATATTCGGTTTAGAGCTCTCAACGTATAACATTCTTGTCGAAGGTATATTTTCTACTCTCGGACAAATATTTATCGCTAGCTTAAAGATGCTGGTGGTTCCCCTCGTCTTCGTATCCCTTATTTGCGGAACGAGTACTTTATCAGATCCAAGCAAACTAGGAAGACTTGGCGCTAAGTCAGTCGGACTTTATGTTGTCACAACCGCAATTGCTATAACACTAGCCATGAGTATAGCTTTGGTAGTTTCTCCTGGTGATGGACTCAATCTGACTACTGAAACCACGTTCCAAGCGAAAGAGGCTCCTAGCCTTTCAGACGTTATTGTTAATATGTTTCCTAGCAACCCAATAAACTCGATGGCACAGGGCAATATGCTTCAAATCATCGTTTTTGCAGTACTGTTCGGTATAGCGATGGCAATGACGGGCGATGCGGGCAAGCGCCTTACCGCTATCTTTGAAGACATTAATACGGTAATCATGCGTTTGGTGACAATCATCATGAACCTAGCGCCTTACGGCGTGTACGTGTTGATGGCAAAGCTATTTTCAACGATAGGCGGCGAGACTATATTAAGTTTGGCGAAGTATTTCTTCTTAGTATTTGGCGTGTTAATTCTTCACGGCCTTGTAACCTACTCTGTTCTGCTAAAAGCTTTGTCAGGGCTGAACCCCATTATCTTGATGAAGAAAATGCGCGATGCTGCACTTTTCGCTTTTAGTACGTCGAGCAGCAGCGCTACTCTGCCAGTTACGATGGAAACCGCTAAAAACAAATTGGGTGTTGGTAATTCAGTTTCTTCATTCACTCTGCCGTTGGGCGCAACAATTAACATGGACGGTACCGCCATTATGCAAGGCGTCGCAACGGTATTCATTGCCCAGGTTTACGCCGTCGATTTAAGTCTAAGTGACTATATGATGGTAGTACTTACCGCCACTCTTGCTTCTATCGGAACCGCTGGCGTACCTGGTGTTGGCCTTATTATGCTTGCAATGGTTTTGCAGCAAGTAAATTTACCCGTTGAAGGTATAGCGCTTATTATCGGCGTAGATAGGCTATTAGATATGACACGTACAGCTGTAAATATTACGGGTGACTGTATGGTGTCTTGTGTCGTTGCCAAAAGCGAAGGCGCATTAGATGAAAGTGTCTACAACGACCCTAAAGCAGGGTTGAAACAAGAAGATGTTGATTTCGAACACTTCGAAAGGAACAAATAGCCCAGACTTAGCGCCAGTTGGGTGTAATGCTCACACAATGCCAGTGTTGCAGCAGCGCACAAACTAACCATAAAATAAGGCCAGCGTTATTCGCTGGCCTTATTTTTTACTGTTGTACTACATGAGTTTAACTACAGCCATTACCCGCATTAATTCGATACCGTCTTTGTGCCAGAGAAACCGCCAGTTTGTCCATATGGCCAAACAGCAAAGCCTAGACAAACTAACATAGGGTTTAACAGGTTGGTGCGTTATTGCCTAGTGAAGCGCTGAAGACGGCGACACTTTTGCTGCTTTTTGCGCCGGATATAAAGTTGCGCCAATACTCAAAAACATGGCGACCACAACTGTTATCACAACATCTTGCCAATGTAAGCTTGAAGGTAGAAAGTCAATAAAATATATATCTCCGGAGAGTATCTCTACGCCTAAGGCTGATTCGATAAAACGAACAATATCCGAAAGATTTGGTGCGACGAGCAAGGCAAGCGTTACGCCAACTACAATGCCAATGAGCCCGTTAATGGCCCCCTGCAATACAAAAGTCCTACGTATTAAGCGGTCAGAGGCTCCCATTGTTTTCAATATCGCAATAGCGGCCTGTTTGTCTCTGACAGCCATAACTAATGACGACACTATGTTAAAACAAGCTACAGATATAACGAGAATAAGCGCTATATAGACCACTGCCCTTACAAGCTGAATGTCGTTATATAAATGCCCTTGGGTACGTGTCCAATCAGACATATAAACGGCTTGGGGGTAGCTATAACCAATATCTCGCATGATATCGTAGGCAGAAAACGGGTCATTAAGAGTAAACTGAATACCCTGGGCCTTAGATGTAATACCGATGGAGTCCGATGCCGTAGCTAAATGCATTAGCCCAAGTTGGTTGTCTAACTCTCCGCCAACAGACAGCATACCTGCGATAGTTAACGTAATGGAGCGAGGCGCTTTAAAGGTTAAATCTTGAGTAGTTTGGGGAATCAATACTTGCACAGTGTCCCCAATGGCTAGGCCCATCGATGACATGATGCCCTTACCTACAATGAGGCCATTTTCTTGCGCCGAAAACCGTTCCCAGTCCTCATTCGCCACCCTTTCGGCATATTTATCGGCAACTTGAGTTACCGGAATACCTGTTACGCTAATGGCTTTTAACTCACCTTTAGACTGCAGCATACCCGTTAAACGTGTGTAGGCCGTCACAGATGCGATTCTGCTATCTTGGGAGAACCGGTAAAGCTGTGCATCTAAATTCTCGATTCCACTCTCGCTTTTGCTGTATATCTCTCCGTGAGGGACTACGCTCAAAATACGACTCGTCAGTTCTTTTTCAAAGCCGTTCATAACGCTTAGCAAAACGATAAGTACGAAACAGCCTAACCCTATACCTATGGTAGAAGACATAGAGATGAAGGAGATAAAGCGCTGTTCTGAACGTGTCTTCCTAAATCTTTTAGCCAGTTCAAGGGCGAGCATTTTGCTCCTCCTTTGACAGTGCTTCGCTGACTAACCGGCCATCTTTAATTTTCAACACCCTGTCCATTTTTGCAGCTAGCGAAATATCGTGAGTCACCACCACAAAAGCAGTGCCCTTTTTCTCGCTTAAGCTTGTCAAAAGCTTATAAATTTGTTCACCCGTAGAATCATCCAAATTCCCGGTGGGCTCATCTGCAAGCACAACAGAGGGTTCGGTTACTAATGCCCGCGCTATTGCCACACGCTGTCTTTCGCCTCCCGACATCGTCGAGGGTAAATGGTCCGCTCGATGAGAAAGTCCAACTTCGTCTAACATAACCTTAGCTTTACTGTGCGCTGCTTTTGTCGGTAGCCCTCTTATTCTCAGCGGCATGGCGACGTTTTCTAGCGCAGTGAATTCACCAAGCAAATGGTGGAACTGATAAATGAAACCCATTTCGTCATTGCGAAGTTTCGCCAGCGCATTACCACTTAATTTACCCAATGATTTACCATTGAATTCAACATCGCCACTAGAAGGCTTGTCTAATCCCCCAAGTATATGTAATAACGTACTTTTCCCCGAGCCAGAGCTGCCCAATATGGCAACATGTTCACCAGCTTTTATTGAAAGAGAGACATCGTGTAAAACGGGGGTGGCATTACTGCCATCTTGATAGGTTTTGTTAATATTGCGGCAAATTAGCACGTCCTGCATGCGACTGTTCTTCTTAATTTTCCAGACGGTGAATGGTAGCGCTAAACACTACCAACACCAACTGAAAAATAACAGCGCTAAAGCGTGTTATGTGTGTCTTGTACGGTTTTAGCTAGCGAATCGGCAGACTGAGGCTTGCCAAACAACCACCCTTGCCCAAAGCCAATGGTTAAACTTTTCAGCTCATTGCATTGATCTATGTTCTCAACGCCTTCGGCAATCAAGTCAACATTTAGTCCTTCGGCAATACTGACAATATGCGGGATGAGTGATGAGCGAATACTGTTATCTTCCATATCCATTACGAAACTTCGGTCGATTTTAAGATAGTCACAGTTCAATGTTTTAAGCTGACTTAAGTTGGAGTAACCAACACCAAAATCGTCAATAGCAAACAAGAACCCTTTGCTTTTGAGAGACTTGATATGTTTAACGGCACTATGAGTAGCTATCTGTTCGTCCTCAGTAATTTCCAAAACCAACTTAAAGTTTTTGACGTTCATCTCAAGAACAAAATCTAAGTCTAAACAATCTTCTCTTGTAAAATCAAAAGGAAAAAGATTAAACGATACCTTGAACCCTTCAGGAATATTCGGGTTTTCGTTAAGCTCTTTCATTGCTGTTGTTATCATATCTATGGTGAATTCCCACGTCATATCTTGCTCTTTGACTTGAGGAATAAACTCATCAGGATAAATAGGCCCGAATTCGTCTTCAAACCTACTCAGCACTTCGCAACCAATGACTTTACCGGTATCTAAATCAACAAAAGGCTGATAGAGGCTGTAGAACTTATGTTCTTTAAAGCCTTTACTCACACGAGATTCCAAAGAGCGGCGACGGCGTAAATAATTAAACATTACCATATGCGTTAACGCTGCGGTCATCAACATGGCAAAGACAAATAAGACGATTTTCCCAGAGTGTAAATCTAATACTCTCCCGTGATCAGATTTCACTTTTAAGCAAGTGTTGTTGTAGCGCTCGTCACACAATATAAATTGTAATGAGAAATAGCCTGTGCGCGCATTCATTTCATCCCTACTAAGTCTTGTGTCAACCAAGCCAGGATTACCTGCTATATGATAAAATTGATCGCCATTGTAAAAAAGCTGCCAATCTTGTGTGTAGCTGTAGCCAATTACACTGTCCATGTCTAATACGGCGTTGTAGCGCCCACGCTGTACAATGGTGCCCGTAGCCTGCTTATCGAAAAGTTGCAAAGGTGTGTTTATCCAAAATGCATCGCCAAGCTGCGTATAAAAGTCGGGCTCTACTTCTTTAAACGGCGTATCTAGAATACCAAGATAAGTACTACACTTAAGTTCATTATTCTCATAAAAACCAATCTCTTTTACAAAACGAGACCGGAATAAGGTTTTACGCATTTCGGCCAAATTATCGAGCTCACAAGACTGGTAAGGCAATGCGTTAAGGTAATCGAGAGTAATTTCAGCATCTCTGAAGACAAGACGAACATTGTCCAAAATTTCTTTGGCTCGGCTTTCTTCTTGTTCTTTGATAAACACAAACATAACGATGGCAAGGATAAGTGTTACCAAAGCTACGCTTAATAGAGAAACGCCAATCGCTTTTAAGTTATCTGCAAGGAAATACCGTTTTTGATCGCTTTTATTCATAGTTTCCATTGTTATTAAGCACTAACGGTTTAACTGTAGTACAGATTCAAAAAAACACACTACGACTTTAGGTCACATGTTACTGTTTGTAGGTTAGTTTTTGACGTACTGACGTTGAGTGCATAGTTTTGGCCTGCATAAGGCAAGGTGTTCAAACAACGAAAGATAAAAGCAAATTGAATATTGGAAAGCCGTATCTGAAATAATACAAATGAACTACTAGCGCGGTATTTAAATTATACTTGGAGAAGATAGATGTATTTTTAAGAGAACCCTGAACGGGAAAATTGTAATAGAAAGCATATCATTAATGGCGGAGCGGACGGGACTCGAACCCGCGACCCCCGGCGTGACA
>NZ_CACSIH010000230.1:0-369 GCF_902705805.1 Alteromonas alvinellae
GCGCCCCTTATTTAAAAGTTATAAGCCACGGAAAATTGTGAAATGGATTCTCTTTTTATTTACTCTGCGTTAGTCACATACTTAGTACTTAGCATTGCAGTATCAGTATTCTTAGCCAAAAGAGAAGACTTAGACTCTGTTCAAAAAATTGCTCAAATAATTATTGCTTGGTTAATTCCAATCATTGGAGCAGTTGCTCTTTGGCAGTTTAATAAAAGTCAGGATCAACCAACTAAGAAGTATTCTGAATTTGGTGGTGGCAACAGAGACAGTAGCGGAGCTGGGTCAGATGGTAGTCATTAACAATGGCATATAACAACTCAATAAACTCACTCACTTCGTTCGCTGGGACGCATACACGCGGGGCGG
>NZ_CACSIH010000231.1:0-5690 GCF_902705805.1 Alteromonas alvinellae
GGTCAGAGTCACGACTCTGACCCCATTATTCGGGGAGTGTATGCTGTAGTTTTGATAATAGCTCTGCATAACGAGCGACAGGTTGAAAAATAATCGGTATGGTATAAAAACACTAAACAGCTAGGAAGTTTGTATGTCACCCTTACCATTCAATAATAACCCAGCTTATTTGCGGGGTAATTTTCAACTTGAACCTGTGACCGCTGTATTGAAGCAGCATGCAGAACTTGTTTGCTTTCTTCTAATAGCATTCTTCTTTGTTGGTAATGAATTTATTCAAAATAGTGAAAAAGAGCGGGTCTTAGCTAACCCTCAGAAAAACGACTTTTTCTATATTGACTATAGAGCTATAGATCCTTCATCGGATGCTCGATTTCGCTATGTCCCCCTGAAATTACTTAGTGTCGATAATGATACTCTTACTTTTAAAGTCGGAAACATTGCTCACACAACACCTGTCTCGCCGAGTCAGCATGCGAAATTTGATAAAGCGTTATTGCTGCGCAATTACTTTCGAGTTGATAACCTTGTGCTTAGCAAAACAAAAGTAAATGACTTGGTTACTTCTGGTGCCATTTACGATGCTAGACGGCCTCGAAATATTTATATTAACGGTTGGATGGTATTGCACCTTAATGAGTTAGTACCAGATAACAGTTAGAAATAAAAAGCGTTTGTAAGCGATTGAACCCAGGTAAAGTATACTGCTTGCGAGTGAGGCAAGATGTACCTTGATGTGTTTATTTTATTTACTATGAATACAATGCTCACCAATAAATTACTCTGACCTCATTACTTAATACTATCCGCTTATAGATAATTAAACTAAGTCAGTCTACATTCTATATTTGTTAATGAAATGTTAGATTGGTCATATGAAGTACTTAGTTTTAGCTGTAATTGCAAGTCTCGTTAATGTAGTGAGCTCTTTTGTGACTTCAGATGTCTTAATGGCTTCGTGTGCAATCTTTCTTATAATTCTGTTCGCGGCCTTTATTATTGATAAGGTGTTTCAAAACCAAAATATAGCCGCTAATAAAACTGTACTGGCTGACGATGATAAAAAACATGCACATAGCAATGATGCAACGAAAGTTAGTTTTGCCGCGAGTAATATTGCTATTGGAGGTGCTTCTATCTCTTTCTTTTTGGAACAGTTATCAAAAGCATTTAATGAGCAAGTCGCGAACATCGGTGAGATGAGCGGTAGACTCCAACAGTTAGAAGTCTCTTCAACTCAGTTAGATGATCTTGCCAAAAACGCTGCATCTTCTATGAATGAATCTGACGAGAAAACGCAGTTCGGCAGTGCGTCGTTAAAAGAAGTATTAAGCGAGCAACAGCAGCTGGTTAAAAACATAAATGCGTCATCAGAAGCGCTTACTACATTAAAAAGTAAGGCCGAGGGAATAAGTACTATAACAAACACCATTAACCAGTTGGCCGATCAAACAAATATGCTAGCGCTTAATGCGGCTATTGAAGCTGCAAGAGCGGGAGAGCAAGGACGTGGTTTCGCCGTTGTTGCTGATGAAGTACGCGAGCTTGCCAAGAAGACAACCGATGCCACCTCTGGGATTGAGAGTCTGCTGCAGGATATGAATACCAGTAGCCAGGCAGCTGTGGCTACTATGGAAACGGTGCTGAACTCTAGTGACAATATGAATGCGAAATTACAGGAGAGCGAAGAAGCTATCTCACTCTCCAGTATGCTCTCTACAAAAGCCCGGGAATCGATGGGCGCTATGCAAGCAATGGTAGAAAATAATGCTGAGCATAGCGCAGGTATAAGTACTAATGTACTTCAGCTGCACACGACGACAGAAAAATTAGAGCATGATCTCACCGATGTCTCTACTCAGGCGCTATCACTGAGTAGTCAAGCGGAAGATATTTTTAGGCTATTGGAAAGCTTCGATGTAAATGATAGAAACAGCGAAGTTAGAGACATTGCAGTAAATGCAGCTAAAACTATTGGAAAGCGTTTCGAGCAAGCGATTTCAGAAGGGGAAATACCGGAAGCAAAGCTGTTTAGTTTTGACTACACACCTATACCGAACACTAATCCTGTAAAGCACACTACACCTTTTGATAAGTTCACCGATAACGTACTCCCCGCTATCCAAGAACCTTTATTAGAAACACATAGTTTCATTATTTATGCCGGCGCAGTTGACGTAAATGGTTACTTTCCTACCCACAACAAGAAGTTCAGTCAGCCTCTCACTGGTAACTACGATACTGATTTAATAAATAACAGAACGAAACGGATATTCGATGACAAAACCGGCAGTCGTTGCGGTAGCAACACTTCCACATTTTTGCTTCAAACTTATAAACGAGATACTGGCGAGATCATGCATGATTTGTCTGCCCCCATTTATGTTAACGGCAAACATTGGGGAGGGTTTCGTATTGGTTATAAAGCAAAAGAACAGTAAGTTCTCTGTATCTACACATAAGTAATTGCATCTGCTTTATTACTCTAACGAATGAAAGTGGTAGCGTCATAGCGCTTAGCAATGTTGGCAACAATATTATTCTTTTTTTGCGCTTTTATTTGCTGCTTCGTTACCCTACCATTAGCGAATTGTTCGCAGTTCGTAAAACACTATGCCTTCACTACAACCATACAGCACATTTGGCCTCGCCGCTTCTTGTGATTCTATCCAGTCGTTTAGCGACGTTACTTCATTCCTGTCTATCTTCAATACTTCTAAAAACAAGAACAAAGCCATTTATATATTAGGCGGTGGAAGCAATTCAGTCTTCACTGAAGACTTTGACGGTACAATTCTGGTTAACGAGATTAAGGGAATAAGCCATTTTGATACTGAAAGTCACCATTACTTACGGGTAGGTGCAGGTGAAAACTGGCATGACTTCGTCACTTTGTGTATGAAAGAGAAGTGGTATGGTTTCGAAAATCTCGCCTTAATACCAGGTTCAGTAGGCGCATGCCCAATTCAGAATATTGGTGCGTACGGACGAGAAGTGAATGCGTTTATCGACAAAATAGAGTGTGTATTTCTTGAAACCGGCGAGCAGGTATTGTTAGGCAATGAAGACTGTCAGTTTGGCTATAGAGACAGTGTGTTCAAACACGCACTAGCGAACAAAGCGCTAATCACTCATGTAAACTTTAAACTGCCCAAGCACTACGAACTTGAAACTAGCTATGGCGAACTAGCGGCACTGACTGAGCCTACGCCAGAAAAGGTGTATAGTACGGTAATACAAATTAGGAAGAGCAAACTTCCTGATCCTGCCGAGCTAGGCAATGCAGGAAGTTTCTTCAAAAACCCAGTGGTTTCAAAAGCCGTGTTTCAAGCGATTGCACAAGAGTATGATTCAGTGCCCCATTTTGTGGTGCACGGAGGTGTTGAGCTGCCAGCCACTGAAAAAGAACAAATAAAAATTCCTGCCGCGTGGCTTATCGACCAGGCAGGTTTTAAAGGCAAGACTTTGAATAAAGTACGATGCCACCCTACACAGCCATTGGTACTTACTAACTTAGGTGGTGCCACCGGAAACGATGTAATATCCATGGCAAAAGATATCATAGCAAGCGTACAGGGTAAGTTCGGCATACAGCTTGAGCCAGAAGTACGCTTATTAGGAAGCAAAGGACTTATTTCGCTATGAGACAAGCATCAAAAGCTATAAGAAAACATATACTCGCTTTGTTGTCCGACGGCCAGTTTCACTCAGGGGAAACCATTGCACAGCAAGTGGGCCTATCGCGCACAGCAGTTGCGGGTCATATTTCCCAACTCGCCGATTGGGGATTAGATGTATTTAAAGTAAAAGGTAAAGGCTACCGTTTAGAACGAGGATTTCCATTGTTAAGCGCCGACAGCATTAAACGTCATTTAGGCAATACAAAACGAGCGGTTATTGATGTGGAGTCGGTATTGCCTTCCACCAATACGGAAATGAAGAAGCGTATTGCCAGCAAACGAGAAGATCTTGAAAACGGCGATGTCGTTTTTGCTGAAATTCAGACCGATGGGCGCGGCAGACATGGCCGTTCATGGTTAGCGCCAGTTGGCGGAAGCTTAACTTTTTCTATGTACTGGTCTTTTCCCGACGGTTATCAAAGCATGGCAGGACTTTCTTTATTGGTAGGCTTGGCAGTTTGCGATGCACTTAAAGAATTTGGCGTAGAAGACGCCGAGCTTAAATGGCCGAATGACATTTATTTGCAAGGTAAAAAGCTTGCGGGCGTACTTATTGAAGTAGAAGGGCAAATAGGCGCTACGGCGCATAGCGTTATAGGGATAGGTTTAAATGTTTGCGTGCCTGACAATCAGTACGATGTTGGTCAGCCTCATAGCGATCTTGCGTCATATTTGGGCACTATCCCAGATAGAAATGCATTAGCAGCAGAAATAATTAAATCGCTGTGGTCTTATTTACCTAAATTTACCCAGCAGGGCTTCGGGCCATTCACAGCATATTGGGAAGCGCTCGACTTGTACGCCGATAAACGCATTGTTTTACAAATGGGTGAGAAGCGTTTTTCCGGAATTGATAGGGGAGTGGACGCCAGTGGCGCGCTTCTTGTTGAAACGCAAGACGGTATTACCCGATTCCATGGTGGCGAAGTTAGCCTTAGAGGCAATTAACTTTTTATTTTTGTTTTACTCTATAGCTGAGCTACGAAGATTTTGACCATTTTTATAATAAAAGTACTTCGTAGTTCATCTTTGTGATTTTTAAATAGCATTTTATCCGTTCGTTTTACGCATTGCTTTGCGATTGAAACCAAAAATATGAACAACATTGAAGAAAACCACGTCATATTAGTGGATATCGGTAACACCCGAATAAAATATTCACTGCTTTGTCATGCAGAAGAAGAGCCTAATGCATGCGAAGATGCCAATTCTCTCTTCTCTTTTATCGATTCTCAGAAAAAAATTTCCCATTTATATATCGCTTCAGTAAGAAATCAGGAGCTGGTTGATGAAATATCCGCCATGTGTAACGAGCGAAATATTATTTTTGTAGAAAAGCACACAGAGAAAGAAGCCTTCGGCATAAAAAACAGTTACGCGAATGTTCAAAAAATGGGCGTTGATAGGTGGCTTGCCATGGTCTGTGCTGCAGAAAAATCAAAAAAAGCATTTTTTGTTATGGATGTGGGTACGGCAATAACGGTTGATTTTGTGGTAGATGGTCAACATTTAGGCGGTTGGATCGTGCCTGGTTTTCAAGTAATGCGTAATGCATTGGTTGCTTCAACTAAAAAAGTGTTCGCGAATGATGAAATTCCGACCACCTTTGGCGTGGGGACCGATACAGAAGATTGTGTGGCAACAGGGTGTCATGCTGCCCTATATGGTGTTTATTTGAGCGCGGTTGATTACATATCAAGCAAACAAACCGAATTTGACATAATTTTAGGGGGTGGAGACAAAAAAGTGTTTGCATTCTTAAAATCTGCTGATAACATGCGCCTCGCTCATTTGGTGATGCAGGGTCTTGCCCGCTACGCTCGAAGTGAACTTCTAAAGGGAACATCGACGTAAGTTTTTGATTAGTTGAAAAATTGGTCAAAAAAGAAAATTGAAAAATTTTCAAAAAGACACTTGCACAGAGTTAAACAATACTCTAGAATGCGCACCCACTTGATGTAGTGCCGACTTAGCTCAGTTGGTAGAGCAACTGACTTGTAATCAGTAGGT
>NZ_CACSIH010000231.1:5699-6116 GCF_902705805.1 Alteromonas alvinellae
GATTCCGGCAGTCGGCACCATCAATCTGGAGGGGTACCCAAGCGGTCAACGGGAGCAGACTGTAAATCTGCCGGCTCAGCCTTCGCAGGTTCGAATCCTGCCCCCTCCACCACTTTCTCTATGAGGTGGCCAGAGAATTAGGATTGCGGGCATCGTATAATGGCTATTACCTCAGCCTTCCAAGCTGATGATGCGGGTTCGATTCCCGCTGCCCGCTCCAAATCAGTGCTGATATAGCTCAGTTGGTAGAGCGCACCCTTGGTAAGGGTGAGGTCGGCAGTTCAAATCTGCCTATCAGCACCAGTTTATTTCTCCCCAGCTCATGTAAAATTTCTAAATTTTTTAATGTAACTTTGCTGGGATAATAGAAATGGCAAAAGAAAAGTTTGAACGTACGAAACCCCACGTAAACGTGGG
>NZ_CACSIH010000232.1:0-319 GCF_902705805.1 Alteromonas alvinellae
TCGGAGATCTGCGCCATACCATACACACCACGGTGAGTGGCGTTGGCAATCAGAATGGCCAGTAAATCATCCTGATGAGTGAACCCTTGTTTTTGTATCGGAAGTACATGAGTCAGACATTTCATGAACCCGGTTTCGCGCTCTACATACCGCAGTACATCCGCGATACCGACCGGTTGCATTCGCTTAAAAAAGGGATTGTTGACCAGAGATGTAGCGCTTTTGGTCGGCAGACGCCAGCGGGTACCGGTACGATTTTTCATGATCACATTTCGATTGTCTCCCTCATCAATATGGAGAGCAACGTCTTTGAGTGCAC
>NZ_CACSIH010000233.1:0-31414 GCF_902705805.1 Alteromonas alvinellae
CAGCTTCGCTGGGCAAACAAAAAAGCCCTCTCGTTTGAAGAGAGGGCTTTTAAACGTTGTTTTGAATAGCTTGTCAGATTTGAGAATACTATTCTGTGCGCTAGACCTCAAAGCCTAACGCATGTACGCAAATCACTATGCACCAAGGATAGCTTTTAATGTCTTACTTGGAGACATGGTTGCGAAAAGCTTGTCTTCGTCAGGGTAGTAGTAACCGCCAATGTCTTGCGCGCTACCTTGAGTCGCATCAATCTCAGCCAAGATGTCATCGATTTTTGCAGATAGCTCTTCATACACTGGCTTAAATTGTGCTGCTAGGTCAGCATCTTCCGTCTGGTTCGCTACTTCTTCAGCCCAGTATAGACCTAGGTAAACATGGCTACCACGGTTATCCAGCTGGCCTGCTTTACGAAGTGGAGACTTACCATTGTTAAGCAGCTTTTCCGTTGCTTTATCTAGCGCTGTAGCAATAACTTTTGCTTTGGTGTTGCTGTGCTTAATTGCAACATCTTCTAGCGATACTGCTAGAGCTAGGAATTCACCCAATGAATCCCAACGCAAGTGGCCTTCTTCAACAAACTGTTGAACGTGCTTAGGTGCACTGCCGCCTGCACCAGTCTCGTAAAGGCCACCGCCAGCCATCAGTGGCACGATAGATAGCATTTTCGCACTGGTGCCAAGCTCTAGGATTGGGAACAAGTCAGTTAAGTAGTCACGAAGTACGTTACCGGTTACTGAGATGGTATCTAGACCGCGAATCGCACGTTCCATGCTGTAACGAATAGCGCGTACAGGAGACATAATTTGAATGTCTAGACCATTGGTGTCGTGATCCTGAAGGTACTTTTCAACTTTTTTGATCAGTTGTGCATCGTGAGCACGTTCGTCATCTAGCCAGAATACTGCAGGCATTCCAGATTGACGTGAACGCGTTACCGCTAGCTTAACCCAATCTTGAATAGGTGCATCTTTCACCTGACACATACGCCAGATATCACCTTCTTCAACATCGTGAGAGATAAGAACATTGCCATCTTGGTCAACAATCGACACTGTACCGTCTGCTTCTAGCTCAAACGTTTTGTCATGTGAACCGTACTCTTCTGCTTTTTGTGCCATTAAGCCAACGTTAGGTACCGTACCCATCGTTGTCGGGTCGAATGCACCATGCGTTTTACAGAAGTTGATAACTTCCTGGTAAATAGTTGCATACGTACTTTCAGGGATAACTGCTTTGGTGTCGTGCGCCTTTCCATCTGGTCCCCACATTTGACCTGAGTTACGGATCATAGCTGGCATAGATGCATCAACAATTACGTCACTTGGTACGTGAAGGTTCGAGATACCTTTGTCAGAGTTTACCATCGCCATTGGTGGGCGGTCGGCATAACATGCATTGATGTCTTTTTGAATTTCTGAGCGCTGGCTTTCAGGTAAGCTCGCAATTTTGTCGTAAACACTACCAAGACCATTGTTAGGATTAACACCTAGCTCTTCAAACAGGTCACCCCATTTGTTAAATAGATCTTTGTAGAACACCTTTACACAGTGACCGAACACGATTGGGTGAGACACCTTCATCATGGTCGCTTTTACGTGTAGCGAGAAAAGAATGCCTGTGTTTTTCGCATCTTCAATTTGCTCTTCGAAGAACTCACACAGCGCTTTTTTGCTCATGAACATGCCGTCGATGACTTCGCCAGCAAGCAGGTCTACACGAGGCTTAAGGGTTTTCTTACTACCATCTTTGCCTGTGAACTCAATGCTCACGTAGCCGTCTTTCTCTACTGTTACTGACTTCTCGCCAGAGTAGAAGTCGCCACCGCGCATATGTGCAACGTGTGAACGAGAAGCTTGAGACCACTCCCCCATTGAATGCGGGTGCTTGCGGGCATAGTTCTTCACCGCTGTTGGTGCACGACGGTCCGAGTTACCTTCACGTAACACAGGGTTTACCGCACTACCTAATACTTTACCGTAACGCTCGCGAATTTCTTCGTCTTCAGCTGTTTTCGGTGAATCAGGGAACGCAGGTACGTTAAAACCTTTAGCGTTTAATTCTTTGATAGTTGCACGAAGCTGTGGAATTGAGGCACTGATGTTTGGAAGCTTGATGATGTTAGCATTCGGGTCTTGGGTCATCTCACCCAGTTCTGCTAATGCGTCTGGCACTCTTTGCTCTTCAGAAAGATACTCTGGGAAATTTGCCAATACACGCGCAGCAAGTGAGATATCGCTTAGCTCTACATCGATATCTGCAGCTGCAGCAAACTTCTGGATAATTGGAAGAAGTGAATATGTCGCCAACATTGGCGCTTCATCAGTCTTCGTATAGATGATCTTAGACTTGGTCATTATATACCTCAATTTTTTCGACAGAGTATTGTCGTTTTTAGTCCATTAGGTCGCAACAACCCGCAACATGTTCATGTCACGCCCACAGTCATTGCGAAACGTATTTGATGTTTTCCACCTTTTGCTTTTATTAAGCACTAGGTCACTTGCTGTTTTCTTCCCTACATATTATTCAATTCCCTATGTTAGCAATATGCATCTCATGGCTTTGCACTCGACGACTTAGTCGTACGCAATTTCGAGATACGATGTATAAGCAAGCCCGCTTATCACTGCTAAAACTGTCTAATAATTATGCAGATGCGCTCTCTTATAAATATGGAAGCGACCATTAGTATAGGGTCGAAAGTTTGAGTTACAAGTCATACCATTGTCTTAACTCATAAGATCACCGAATTTATCGACAAACTTCATTGAGCAAACCACTATTTGCGGTTGATTTTCCCATGCGAAGCATCGTCATTTGTCGTAAAATCCCTCACCGAAATTTTGAATTTATACAAGCGGAAGTAATATGTCTTCAAACGCTAAAGTGGTGCTTTTTAATAAGCCCTTTCAAGTCTTATCTCAATTTACTGATGCAGACGGTAGAGAAACCCTTAAGGACTACATTGATGTTCCCGGTGTGTATGCCGCAGGACGACTCGACAGAGATTCGGAAGGTCTTCTCGTACTCACCAATGACGGAAAGCTTCAGCATAAACTTGCTAACCCAAAAGCTAAAACCAGCAAAACCTATTGGGTGCAAGTTGAAGGTATTATGGACGAAAAAGCAATGCAGGCGCTGCGTGACGGCGTGGAATTAAAAGATGGGATGACTCGCCCCGCTAAAGTAAAGGCCATGGAAGCACCTAGCGTGTGGCCGAGGAATCCGCCAGTACGCTTTAGACAGTCGATCCCTACTAGCTGGGTAGAAATTACCATTACAGAAGGCAGAAACCGGCAAGTGCGACGTATGACAGCGCACGTCGGCTACCCCACCCTTCGGCTCATCAGATATCGCGTAGGTAATTGGACCATTGATGGTATTGATAATGGCAGCTACGTTTACTTTTAAAGGCAATTCAATTTCTAATACTTGAAATCACCTTCCTTGACCGCACTAAAAGAGGCACCGAAACGTTACGGATTTTTAGCGTTGTTAAAGGTTGCTGTTCATCTTTGCATGTAGACAATTTTTTACAGCAAAGGCCAACGGCCGCTTGGCACATATTTAATTACTTATTCAGATAAGGATTAAATGTGAATTAGCTGTCGGAATCTGATAAAATCCGCGACCTCGAAAACGGGCCGATTTGTAAGTGGCTGATTAGTGGTATAGCCCACTAAGTGAGTAAGCGCCTAAGCATATTTATCAACATGTTAATTGGTGACTGATTTAACAAATACGGTTTCTTTTTTATTAATCAAATGAGTGTGCAATCCATAGTGAGTGATATTGAATCTAACGCCAGCAAAAAAGTGATCGTCGGTATGTCCGGCGGTGTCGATTCATCTGTTTCAGCCTACCTACTCCAACAGCAGGGTTATCAGGTTGAAGGTCTTTTCATGAAAAACTGGGAAGAAGATGATAATGATGAATACTGTGCCGCTGCAGAAGATTTAAAAGATGCACAAGCGGTTGCTGACAAACTTGGCATTGAACTACACACCATTAACTTTGCAGCTGAATACTGGGATAACGTGTTTGAGTATTTCTTAGAGGAATACAAAGCGGGCCGTACGCCAAACCCAGATATTATGTGCAACAAAGAAATTAAGTTTAAAGCGTTTCTTGAATTTGCAGCAGAAGATCTAGGCGCAGACTACATTGCTACCGGTCACTATGTTCGTCGCCGAGAAGTAGACGGTAAATGGCAAATGCTACGCGGCCTTGATAACAACAAAGACCAGAGCTACTTTCTTTACACATTAGGCGAAGAGCACGTTGCAAAAACGCTCTTTCCTGTAGGTGACATCGAAAAGCCATTAGTTCGCAAAATCGCCGAGGAGCAAGGTCTTATCACTCACGATAAGAAAGACTCAACCGGGATTTGCTTTATTGGTGAACGCAAATTTAAAGACTTCTTGGCTCGTTACCTTCCAGCTCAGCCTGGCGTTATTGAAACAGCAGAAGGCGAAGAAATTGGCCAACACGAAGGCTTGATGTATCACACGTTAGGTCAACGTAAAGGCTTACACATTGGTGGTTTGGCCAAATACGGTGACGACCCTTGGTATGTGGTAGATAAAGATGTTGCTCGCAACGTGCTTATTGTGGGCCAAGGTGCCGACCACCCTCGCCTTTACTCTAAAGGATTGGTAGCAAAGCAGCTACACTGGGTGGATAGAAAAACAATTACAGAGCCTATGCGCGCGGTAGTTAAAACCCGTTATCGTCAGGCCGATATCCCATGTACAATAACGCCAGCTCAAGACGACACCATTGAAGTGATGTTTGATGAGCCGCAGAAGGCGGTAACGCCGGGGCAGTCAGCGGTGTTCTATAGTGACGAAGTTTGCCTTGGCGGCGGTATTATTGAGAGTTATATTCGCTGATGTTAGATACCGACATAGAAAATAACCTAGCGCTTGCTGGTGTATGTCAAGCTGCTGCGCTGGTTCAGCAGCTTGCCAGACGAGGTTCTGCCGATAACGAAGCTATAGAGGCCAGCTTATCGAGCATACTGGTTACTGACCCAGAAACACCTCAACAGGTCTTCGGTCAGCTCGCTAACTTAAAAACCGGTTACACCACACTCGCAGCACAGCTATCTGACAAACAAGCAACAAAAGATACGGAATTAACTCGCTATATTGCTAGTATTCTAGGTCTTGAAAGAAAGCTAGCGAGAAAGCCTAAAGCAATGCAGGAACTGGGCGAACGTATTTCCCATGTTCAGCGCCAGCTTGCTCACATCGATTTCCAAAACCCACAAATAGTCTCCTCCTTAGCGAGCATTTACAGCGATATCATCAGTCCGCTAGCACCGCGTATTCAGGTAGCTGGTAACCCAGATTATTTAAGCCAACCTGCTACTCAGCATAAAGTGCGTGCGCTTTTGCTTGCAGGTGTTAGGGCTGCAGTAATGTGGCGTCAGATGGGTGGAAAACGAAGAAACATTTTATTTAAACGCAAACACATTCTTAACAGTGCTGTTAAAGCACTACGATTAATAAACTAGTGAGGAGCTTAAGGTGGAACTGAGTCAGTTAACTGCAATTTCCCCTGTCGATGGTCGATATGCTGGCAAAAGCGTAGAATTACGCAGTATTTTCAGTGAGTACGGCTTATTAAAATACCGTGTAGAAGTAGAAGTACGTTGGTTACAAATGCTGTCTACTAACCCACAAATTGAAGAAGTTCCTGCTTTTACAGACACGTCAAATGCACTACTAGACAAAATAGTCGCTGAGTTTAGTGTTGAAGATGCCATGCGCATTAAAGAAATCGAGCGCACAACAAACCACGACGTGAAAGCGGTTGAATACTTTCTTAAAGAGAAGGTGGCCGACAATAGTGAGCTTTCAGCGGTAAATGAGTTTATCCACTTTGCGTGTACGTCTGAAGACATCAACAACCTTTCACACGGCTTAATGCTTCGCGAAGCCCGCGAGACCGTTATTCTTCCTTACTGTGACAAATTAATTGAAGCGCTAGTAGAGCTTGCTAAGCGCTACCAGAACGTACCTATGATGGCACGTACTCACGGTCAGCCTGCTTCACCTACCACCATGGGTAAAGAAATGGCAAATGTGGCTATTCGCCTAAAGCGTCAGCGTAGCCAAATCGCAGGTGTTGAGTTACTTGGTAAGATTAACGGGGCTGTGGGCAACTACAACGCACACTTGTCAGCATATAAAAATGTAGATTGGCACGACGTTTCAGAGAAGTTTGTTACCTCACTTGGTCTTACGTGGAACCCGTTCACTACGCAAATAGAGCCGCATGACTATATTGCAGAAATGTTTGATGCCATTGCGCGCTTTAACACCATTCTTATCGATTTCGACCGTGACGTTTGGGGTTACATTGCACTGGGTCACTTCAAGCAAAAAACGGTAGCTGGCGAAATCGGCTCTTCTACCATGCCACACAAAGTTAATCCTATCGATTTCGAAAACTCAGAAGGCAACTTAGGTCTGGCGAACGCTATTTTTGACCATTTAGCAGCTAAGCTTCCTATCTCTCGCTGGCAGCGTGACCTTACCGACTCGACCGTACTACGTAACCTTGGCGTAGGTGTAGGTTATGCAGTTATTGCGTATCAGGCTACTTTGAAAGGTATCAGTAAGTTAGAAGTTAATGAGCAAAGCTTACTTAACGAGCTAAACAACAATTGGGAACTGCTTGCAGAGCCTATTCAAACTGTTATGCGTCGTTACGGTATTGAAAAGCCATACGAGAAGCTAAAAGAGCTGACCCGTGGTAAAAAAGTAAATGCTGACGTTATTGCTGAGTTTATTGATAACCTAGATATGCCAGAAGCGGCCAAAGCAGAGCTTAAGGCATTAACGCCTGCTACATACATTGGTGATGCAATCAGGCTTGTAGATCAGTTATAAGCCACTACGCTTTCCACTACACTAAAAAACGCGGTCATTAACACCGCGTTTTTTTATACCTATCTCTACTGACTATTCAGTGCAGATAAAACGGGAGCGGATAGATGGATTTATACAATACGAAAGATACGAAATTTTTCGAACTTGATAATCAGTGCATCCCTAATTTTGGCACCAAAAGCACTTTGTCAACTGCATCTATTGAGTCATTAAACAGCAATGACCCAGGGAGTATCAGCATTAAGCAAAAGGTGTCTAGTGCGGTTGTCATTTTTTGTGATCTTTCGAATTTTCAGCGTTTGACAGAAAAATACGGGGACATGATGTGTGCTAGCGTCGTGGAAGCGCTTTTCGCTCATTTCGATGAAATTGCGACATCTTCGCAGCTAACACCGTTAAAAACCAACGGCGACCAGTACATTGTTGTGGGATTTCTAACCAAGAATGAAGTGGCTGACAAAGCCCTTCATCTTTGCGCAACAAACGCTGTAGAGTTTGCTGTAAAGGCTCGTGACCTTGTAAGTCGCAATAGCCTTCTCGTATCAATGCCTTGTCAACTTCGCGTTGGCATTGCGACAGGCGCTCTGATTTCGGGCTCATCTAATCGTTCACCCGCAGGGTTTGATATCTGGGGTACTACTGTTAATAAAGCGGCAATGTTAGAGCAATTTACTGCGCCGAGTACTATCGCGATATGTGAAAACACACACCGAGTGTTTGTCGCGCCAGCTGGTAAATCCGGCATCCCAATTACCCATAGTAATGCCACCTTTTGGCAACAAAACATCAAAGCGTTGCCTAGTGATAATAAGCAAACCGATGAATCCGTCCCTGCAAGTCACTGCATCAAGGCACTACGTTTTTATAAGACACTAATTCAGACCAAATCGACGTTTCTAAACGCGTACATATGCTAAATGCGTGCAAGGTTCAACGAAACCATTTTACCTAGATTCGCATAAAGCGGCAGCAGCAAATTTAAACCGTTAACGATATTATTTATCACTCACCGGATTACACGCTTATCTCAAACATAAATCATTGTTAGCTTTTACTGCACTAAGGTAGCAATCAGGTTACCAATAAATGATAATGCCGCTTTTACGATACCATTACCTTTTGACCCAGAGTGGCTTTTAATACTGACTTGTTTCACGTGCTGTATTGGCTCCTATTTATTAATACTTACGCGCGCTAAACTGCTATTTTTTATCACTTGGGACAGCAAAAAAACCATAAAACTGGCTTACAACAAAGAGATGCTATGGGCAATAACGACAACACGTATTTTATTGATGCACAATCCGGTAACGGCTTTACCGCAGAAACATTCTTGAAGCACTACTGGCAACAAAAACCGGTTGTAATAAAGCAGTTCTTTTTAGACTTCACCGACCCAATAGATGAAAATGATCTAGCAGGCCTAGCGCAGGAGCCCGAGGTTGACGCGAGGATTATTAGCCACGTGCAGGGGAGCTGGCATGTTGAACAAGGGCCAATTAACGATTTTGATAACGCGTGCCAAGGCAACTGGACCTTGCTCGTTCAGGGTGTAGATAAATATGTGCCAGACGTGGCGCCCATCTTGGAACCATTCTCTTTTGTACCTAACTGGAGATTGGATGACCTGATGGTAAGTTTTGCCACAAACGGTGCTGGCGTTGGCGCTCATATCGACCAATACGATGTATTTCTTGTTCAGGGTAAGGGAAAAAGACGCTGGCGAGTGGGTAAGCCTGCAAATTACAAAGAAATCTTCCCGCACCCGAAACTACGGCAAATAGAGGGTTTTGACCCTGTAATAGACGTTATTGTTGAACCTGGTGATGTAGTTTACGTCCCGCCGGGTTGGCCTCATGACGGACAAACTATTGAAGACAGCCTGACCTATTCAGTAGGTTATCGCGCCCCCGATAATCTTCAATTGGCTGAAAGCTTAGCAATGATGCTGGATAAAGGCCCAGGCAATTACCGCTTTACAGATCCTGCCAGAGCCGGTCAGGCTAATCCCGCGTTAGTTAGTTCAAGTGATGTTGCAGCGTTAAAACAACAGTTAATAGACGCCATAAACGGGGAGGATTTTACCTTCGCGCTACTTGAAGCAATGAGCGAGCAAGGTATACCCGAGTATCCTCTTGAGGATGAGGTTAGCTTAGAGCAAATCTCAAATGAGTTTGCCGCTGGTATAAGCTTTGTCCCTGCACCTGGGGTTAGACCATTAATATGTGATGGCAAACGCGGGCTTCCTCGAGCGCTTTACGTCAACGGCAGTCAATTTGCTTTTTCTAAACGTGACCAAGAATGGTTTGAAGTGTTGGCATCAGGCGGCATTTTGAACGCAACGTGTTGCCAAGATGCCCCCTCTTTTACATTTTTAGAAACCTTAACTACACTTATCAATAATGGTTACTGGGAATGGTTCGAGGGTTAACAGGTAAGTATGGCGTTTACTATACAAAACGTCGATTGGGAAAAGGATAAACATCGACTTAAAGCACTGAGGGAACATGTTTTTGTTTTAGAGTGGCGCGTGCCTGAAGCGAGCGAGTTCGACGAGCACGACCACTCTGCATGTCATGTGCTTATTATTAACGATGAAAACGAACCCATTGCTACCGGGCGATTAACCCAACGAGGTGAACTAGGTCGAATTGCCGTAAAGCGCTGCCACCGGACACTCCCTGTTTATCGTGCTTTGTTTGAAGCTTTAATAACCGTCGCCAAGCGAAATAACGTTCCTAACATTAAAGTGATATGCAACCTTGAAAGCGTTTCATATCATAAGTCCATTGGCTTTACACCAGACGGTCAGGTTTTTATGGATGCCGGTGTACCAAGACAAAGATTGAAATGCCCGGCAGAGCGGTTTCCCCTGCCGGACGTTACGCAGCTTCATTAACCTTGTGGACTTGAGGTGTTATAAAAAGCCGGACTATTATTGGCCCCAAAAATCTGGGGTGTTTTGCATGGTAAACAAGCTCACAGTTCGACTAAGTAAAAGTTCGCTAAAGGCTTTCTAGCTTTCATCAGCGCCCTCTGCGTTAACCACGTTTTCCGCTTTCATTTGCAAGTGCATAGCAAAATGACGCAACACGTCTTTTGCATCTTTCGCGATGTCCACTGACGTATAGTCAGTAGGCAGGTCGCCGCTTATGCAATAAGGCTAATGGTTTCCCATTGGCATTTAATCGATTACTAATTTGACAATATCAGCGTATTTACTGCACACATCTATATCGAAAGGTACAGCACAAACATTTACATTTTTATCATTGGCAAAGAAAGACTTTTGAGTGAGACTAAGCGTACATTTTCTATTTTTATCGAGTTAAGACGCATGCGTATATTAAGGCTCACGCTAGGAGCAATCTTGTTTGTTGGCGGAATTGTTTTAACTTTACTCCCAGGCTCTATACTTTTGGTTGTATCTGGCTTAGTCCTGTTGAGTTATGACTGGCCACGAGCAAGGGGTTGGCTCAAATTTAGCCAAAGGGCGATGACGTTGAGTGCGCGCAAACTAGACCGATTTCTTTTAATGAGAAAGCTTCGCTAGTTTCTCTTTTTTTACAAGCGGGCATGTGCCCCTGCTAGACAAGGTCAAACTTCACATTCCTTAACAGCGAAGCTGTTGGCGCTCCTATCTCATTTTGTCGCAACCACTTTACATTTAAACTTATGTAAATGCGTAATCATACAATGCGTGTTAACGTAATCTAAAGTATAAATTGCGAAGCCTTTAATAATAATAGTGGCAATTATCTGAGCATGCTCAGCATCTTAGATAGTTCGTATCATCAGGCAATGTAACCGTAACGATATGATTTTGTGTAATGCGTTGACCCCGCATTGCGCTGCTTGGGTAGGCTAGGTTTAAACAATCTGGTCCAAGTCATATCTTTCGCTTACCTATGGAGACAAGACCATGATCACGTTTACCGTTAATGGTAACAAACACGAATTTTCTGGTGACCCATCAACACCAGTGTTGTGGTACCTTCGTGACGAATTAAATCTTACAGGACCTAAGTTTGGCTGTGGTATGGCGCAATGTGGCGCTTGTACTGTTCACATTGATGGCATGGCACAACGCTCTTGCGTATTGCCTGTGTCAGCCGTTCAAGGCAGAAAAATTACCACTATTGAAGGGCTAAGCGAAAATGGCGATCATCCTGTCCAAAAAGCGTGGGTAGAACACAAAGTACCACAATGTGGTTTCTGCCAATGTGGGCAAATCATGCAAGCCGCCAGCCTGTTATCAACCAACCCAACACCAAGCGACGAAGAAATTGTTCAGAATATGTCGGGCAACATCTGTCGATGCGGCACCTACCCTCGCATTCACAAGGCCATTAAGTCTGCGTCGAAATCAATAAGCAGTAACGCTGGCGTGAGCTACTTTGACCCAACCCAAGCGGGAGAAGAAGCATGAGTGAGAATACCTATTTTGATATGAATCGCCGCAGTTTCTTAAAATCGACAGCAGCGACGGGTGCGCTGGTTCTTGGTACCTATTTTATGGGTGGTGCACCTCGCGCCATGGCTGGCGTATTAGCAAAGCCGGCGGAAAACGCAAAACGCGCAAACTTGTTCATTGCACTTCGCCCTGACGGCATGGTTGAAGTAACGTGTCACCGCAGCGAAATGGGTCAACAGATCCGAACCGCCATTGCGCAAATTGTCGCTGACGAAATGGAAGCGGCGTGGGACAAAGTCATTGTTATTCAAGGCAAAGGCGACCCCAAATACGGTGACCAAAACACCGATGGCTCGCGTAGTATCCGCTTCAATATGCAGCGTCTTCGAGAAATGGGCGCAAGCGTGCGTTATATGATGCAACATGCAGCAGCTAAGCGTTGGGGTGTTGAGCCAAGTACCTGTGTTGCCGAGCAGCATGTGGTAACACACACTTCAGGTAAAACGCTTGCGTATAAAGACTTAATAGACGATGCATTAACCATTACGCCGCCAGAAGCAGATAAGCTTAAGCTTAAAGAAAGGAAAGAATGGCGTTACATCAATACCGGTATGGCGCATATCGACCTTCAAGATATCGTTACCGGTAAAGCAACCTTCGCCGCCGACGTGCGCGAGCCAAAAGCACTTGTTGCAATAATCGAACGCCCTCCTGTAGTGGGCGGTAAGGTGAAAAGCTTTAATGCAGATAAAGCAAAAGCGGTTAATGGCGTTGTTGATGTAATTGAAATTCCAGCGCCAAAAGGTGCGCCCCAGTTCCAGCCAAAAGGTGGGCTAGCCATTATAGCTAGCAACACATGGGCAGCATGGCAAGGCCGCAAAGCGTTAGAAGTAACTTGGGACGATGGTGCAAATGGCGACTATAACTCAGCGAACTTTAAAGAGCAGTTGCTTAACACAGTAAATGCACCTCAAGCGCTTGTTAGAGAAAAAGGCGATGCGTTGAGCGTTTTAGAAAAAGCCAGCGACAAGCTGGTTGCTGACTATTACGTGCCGCATTTAGCACAAGCCCCAATGGAGCCACCTTGTGCTACTGCCATGTACTATGAAGATCGCGTTGACGTATGGGCAGCAACACAAAATCCGCAGGCTGATATGGAAACCGTGGGCGCTATGGTTGGCATGGACAAAGAAAAAATCAATGTTCACGTTACCATGTTGGGTGGTGCTTTCGGGCGTAAGTCTAAGCCTGACTTTTCAGCGGAAGCGGCATATCTATCAATGAAAACCGGTAAGCCAATTCGCGTTCAATGGACACGTGAAGATGATATTCAGCACGGTTTCTATCACGCAGTTTCTGCTCAACATGTTGAGGCTGCACTTGATGAAAACGGTAAAATTGATGCTTATCTTCACAGAACCGCGTTTTCACCTATTGCCTCTACGTTCCAAGAAGGCGCGAACGCCCCCTTTAGCTTTGAGTTAGATTTGGGCTTTACAGACAATCCAATTCTTACACCTAATATGAAGCTAGAGCGCGGTGAAGCACCAGCCAAAGCCCGTATTGGATGGATGCGTTCAGTATCGAACATCTTCCACGCGTTTGCTGTACAGTCGTTTATTAATGAAGCAGCCCACAAAGCAGGTAAAGACGCTAAAGATTACCTATTGGAAGTAATTGGTCCTGATAGAATTATTGATGTGACGGATCAAAAAGCCGAATATCAAAACTATTGGGGTGATAAGTCGGTTTATCCTTTGGATACAGGTCGTCTTCGCAATGTAATTGAGAAAGTATCTGACATGGCTGGTTGGGGTCGAGAGATGCCAAAAGGCCGCGGACTGGGTATTGCTGCGCACCGTAGCTTCTTAACTTACGTTGCTACTGTGGTTGAAGTTGAAGTGTCTGACGCTGGCGATCTTAGCGTGATTAAATCATGGGTAGCCATTGATGCAGGTACTGTGGTTAATACAGACACGGTGAAAAACCAAACGCAAGGCGGCTCAGTATACGGTATTACCACCGCCATCAGTGACGGTATTACCTTTGATAAAGGTCGTGTACAGCAAAGTAACTTCCACAACTACCGTGTACCGCGTATGAGCGATTCACCGCTAGAGGTAGACGTAGAAGTAATTGAAAGCGATGCTCCGCCAGCCGGTGTAGGTGAACCAGCAACGCCGGTATACGCACCAGCGCTCTGTAATGCCATTTTTGCTGCGTGTGGTAAGCGTATTCGTCAGTTACCTATCGGTAACCAGCTAAAAGCATAAGCACTTAAATAACCAGCATCGTCACGAGTTAAATCTCAAAGCCGTGCTTTAAGCATTTAAAAAGGGTAAACACATCATGTGTTTACCCTCTTTTATCAGTGTACTTTATACCCCTTTCTATTTGCTGCATATCTAGGTTTGGCTAGTGAACTTATCAACGCCTTCTGCGTGGAAAATTATCTATTTAAAGTAGTACAAGGTTAACTTTACACGCTAGGCATGCACCCGTAGTTACGTTTATCTAGAATCAAAAGCTTAGTAGAGAAGCTCAGGATTTTATAAAACACTTTAAGGGTGAGAATAAAGACAGTAAAGGTTGTAGATGCTCAAGCAGAAGCACGCGAGGGAGATAACAATGCATGCGACGAAAAGATGGACGAAAATACCATAACTTGCGTAAGCAAATACCGCACAAATCAAACCGATAGTGAATTCTACAAGTGCTGCTTCACAAAGGGTTCTTATATTAGTGATTACTGGTTGAGCAAAAAATTTGAACCGATAAGCCATTTTTCTTCCCTTCCCTGTACCTAAAATATTGCTATCGTTATTTAACTACACTAACACATAAATTTAAACTCAGTGAAAGAAGCTTTACCCGTAAAGACTGCCTAAAAATGAAAGTAACAGTGTATACTTTCACAATTTCATTTCAAACAAACAAAAAACTCGGACTATTTAAGCCCGAGTTTAACAACTAGGTAATCACTCGTAGTTGCGTTCCATCCACATCAACTGCATTTTAAGTTCGTTAATTTCTTTTTGGGCTTGCGCCAACTGCTCTACCACAGAGCCTGATTGCATAACATTTTCTTCGGAAGTGTTTACTGAAACTGCGCTGTCATTATGTGCCATGAGAATTCAACCAAGTTAATTATTAATCAAAGATTCAAAGTGAAAGTCACTATGTAATATTACATATTTAATTACACAAAGTCATGTTTTCAACACGCAAAAGTGCATAGTTTTGCTAAATAACCACAGTTTTTTTAAGGAATGAAACACGAGCAAAGATTTGCTTCTAAATGAGTGGCCATCACTTTAAGTTGCCTAACAAAAAAAGAGACCTTATGGTCTCTTTTTCAATAGTATCAAAGCGGTAACATCGTGACATAACACGACGTTAGATGGAAAATTAGATAGTTCTGACCCTATCTCGCCTTCACATCTGAGCTACGTAATTAGCCGTGCTTTTCAGCCAGGTAAAGCCAGGTTTCAACCACGGTATCAGGGTTAAGTGATACCGAATCAATCCCTTCTTGTACCAGCCACGCGGCGAAGTCTTCGTGATCTGATGGACCTTGACCACAAATGCCTACGTATTTTCCACGCTTCTTCGCTGCCTGGATTGCCATTGACAGCAATGCTTTAACTGCTTCGTCACGCTCGTCAAACAAGTGCGCAATAAGGCCGCTATCACGGTCTAGGCCTAGGGTTAACTGCGTTAAGTCGTTAGACCCAATAGAGAAACCGTCGAAAATGTCTAGGAACTTATCTGCAAGCAATGCGTTTGATGGCAGTTCACACATCATAATAACGCGAAGTCCATTTTCACCTTTCTTCAAACCTTGCTCTTCTAGAAGCTCGATAACTTTACGACCTTCTTCTAGCGTGCGTACGAACGGGATCATGATCTCAACATTGGTTAAACCCATTTTGTTGCGAACCCGTTTAATTGCTTCACATTCAAGAGCAAAACAATCGCGGAAATCTTCAGAAATGTAACGGCTTGCACCACGGAAGCCCAACATTGGGTTCTCTTCGTCAGGCTCGTATTGATAGCCGCCAACCAAGTTAAAGTATTCGTTCGATTTGAAATCTGACATACGAACGATGACTTTCTCTGGCGAGAACGCTGCAGCAATGGTTGATATACCTTCCACCAATTTCTCGATGTAGTATTCCGTAGGCGACTCGTAGCCTGCAATCATATCGCTAATTTCTTCTTTCAACTCTTCAGGCTGACTGTCGAAATTAAGTAGTGCTTTAGGGTGCACACCAATCATGCGGTTGATAATAAACTCAAGGCGAGCAAGACCAACACCTGCGTTTGGCAAGCGAGCAAAGTCGAATGCGCGGTCTGGGTTACCTACGTTCATCATCACTTTTAGCGGTAGGTCAGGCATTGCATCAATGCGTGATGTCACTACGTCGAACTCTAGTTCGTCACCGTAGATAAAACCAGTGTCACCTTCAGCACAAGATACAGTAATTTTGTCGCCGTTCTTGATATTGTCAGTCGCGTTACCACAACCCACAACCGCTGGAATACCTAATTCACGCGCAATGATTGCTGCGTGACACGTACGGCCACCGCGGTTGGTAACAATGGCAGAGGCCTTCTTCATGATAGGTTCCCAGTCAGGGTCTGTCATGTCAGTTACCAGAACATCACCCGCCTGGATTTTGTCCATCTCTTCAATTGAATCAAGCACTTTCGCTACACCAGCACCGATTTTGTGACCAATTGCACGGCCTTCACAAACAATGTTGCTTTGACCTTTCAACTGGAAGCGCTCAATGCTTTGTGAGTCTTCACGGCTGCGTACTGTTTCTGGGCGAGCCTGTACGATGTAAAGCTTGCCGTCTGCGCCGTCTTTGGCCCATTCAATGTCCATAGGACGCTTGTAGTGGTTTTCAATGATCTGCGCCTGCTTAGCAAGCTCCATCACTTCGTCATCAGTCAACGAGAAGGTTTTGCTGTCAGCTGCATCAATATCGACAATAGACACTTGCTTACCGTGTGCTTCATCATCTGAGTACACCATTTTGGTAAGCTTACTACCAAGGTTACGACGAACGATAGCAGGCAGGCCTTTATCAAGTGTTGGTTTGTGAACATAAAACTCATCAGGGTTAACCGCACCTTGCACCACCATTTCACCTAAACCAAATGAGCTGGTAATAAATACAACGTCTTCAAAGCCAGACTCTGTATCAATAGTAAACATAACGCCTGATGATGCGATATCACTACGCACCATGCGTTGAATGCCTGCAGATAGCGCCACGCCTTTGTGGTCGTACCCTTGGTGAACGCGATATGAAATAGCGCGGTCGTTAAATAGCGATGCGAACACGTGCTTAATTGCCACAAGCACGGCTTCATAGCCTTTAACGTTTAGGAAAGTCTCTTGTTGTCCTGCGAAAGACGCATCAGGCATATCTTCAGCCGTGGCTGATGAACGCACTGCGAATGACGCTTCTTCACCTGCATCACCCTGTAATGTGACAAACGCAGTTTTGATTTCTTCTTCTAGCTTTCCTTGGAAAGGTGTGTCGATGATCCACTGGCGGATATTCTTACCCGCTTCGGTCAGTGCGTTTACGTCATCTACGTCTAACGAGTCTAAGACTTCGTGGATGCGCGCTTCTAGACCACTTTGCTCTAGAAACTCATTAAATGCCTCGGCGGTGGTAGCAAAACCTCCCGGCACCTGCACACCGGCGTTCGCCAGGTTTGAAATCATCTCGCCTAATGATGCATTTTTGCCGCCTACGCGACCCACATCATGCATGCCCAGTTCTTGATACCAAAGTACGTATTCTTGCACAGCCCAAGCCTCCAGCTTTTTTATGTGTAGGGTATGAGGTTGATTTCAGGTATGTGCTTTTTATCACCTGAAACCCATCAAATTGTTGTCGATATGTGGTGAGAACCACTAGTAACGCTGTCCATTACGTTTGACAGCAAACCTGTTGATATTTGCGATCATTCACAAGAACCGTGTAGCTTTTCGACGAAATCATCTTAGAATGGGGAAATTCAGAAAGTAAACCCTTTATTACTTTTGTAATAAAATTACACCAATGTTAAGGATATGTTGTGCGCACAGCTTTTTATATTTCAGATGGTACAGCCATCACTGCAGAGGTCTTTGGCCACGCCCTGCTTTCTCTGTTTCCTGTTTCTTTCAATCACAACACTATTCCTTTCGTTGAAACTGAGGAACAAGCTCACAAAGTTTTACAGCAAATTTCTGAAAGTTTTCAAGACACCGGAGAGAGGCCGCTCGTTTTTTATACAATTGTGAATGTAGATATTCGCAAAATAATCTCTAAATCCGTGGGCATTAACTATAATTTTCTCGATCAATTCGTAGCGCCACTGGAAAAAGTATTAGGTGTTCCTTCAAAACCAGAAAAACATCGTACACACAGTATCCACGAAACCACCTACGATATTAGAATTGAAGCCGTAAACTACGCATTGGCTAATGATGACGGTTCTAACCTAAAAGACTACGACGAAGCCGATATTATACTTACCGGCGTTTCACGGTCGGGTAAAACGCCAACAAGTCTTTACTTAGCCCTTCAATACGGAATAAAAGCAGCGAACTACCCTTTTACTGAAGAAGACATGGGCGACATGCTGAAGCTTCCCCCTGCTCTGCGACGATACAAGCATAAACTCTTTGGGTTAACCATTGCAGCGGATAGACTCCATCAAATACGTTCGGAGCGCCGTGCAAACAGCAAATATGCATCGCTACCACAATGTAGGATGGAGCTTCGTGAAGTTGAGAACCTGTATAGAAAGGAAAAAATTCCGTTTTTAAACAGCACTAAATATTCTATTGAGGAAATTTCCGCAAAAATTTTGGCTGAAACAGGCCTGAAACGTCGTAAATACTAATAAGTGCGGCTGAGATAAAAAGCGTGCCGCAACGTGCATTTTGCCTGCAGCTAATCGAAATGAACCTAACGATTAATGCGGTGCGTTATCTTTTACCAATTTTCGGTAGCGCGATAGCTGTAAAGATGGAAGCCCCTCAACAGATATTTGCTTGAGCCAACGTCTCGCTTTTTCAGGGTCGTTGCCAAGCGTAGCGTTTTCCGCTATCCGTAACTTAATACTGTTAATTTGAGCGATATCCTTCGCTTGCTCCGCACATGCTAAACCATTCAGGAAAGCCTGCTCTGCCTCCTGATAATTCCTATTGTTGCGAAGCGCTACAGCATAATTGCTGTAGGCGATAGCTTGCTGTTGATAATCGGGTAGTTTCAACGCCCAATTCAACGATTTAATTCGATATTCAATATGTTTTGCGTTATCGCCTTCTTTTAGCGCGGCGTGCCCAAGCTCAGCAAAGATCTCATGATAAAAGACAGGCGCATTATAGTTTTCACCTTCCAGTTGCTCAGCAAAGTCCTGCGCTTCTTTCGTTTTACCAAGCACAGTCAAAAGATTTAAAATTCTTATACCTAATTGAGGGGACGGCATCGTTTCATATTGTGCTCTCAAGCCCGTCAAAGATATAGTTAACGCTATTCTTGCTTCCTGCTCTCGGCCACTGGCACGTAACCACTTACCGAAAAACAGAGAAACTAGTGGCTTGTACTCTGGCATTCCTTTCAAATTTGTAGCCTCAAGCCATGGCCTTAGAAGGGCATAAAGCTCATCATAACGTTGAAAGTTAAATAAGATATCAAACCTTCTTACTTGAAGGTCCCACCATGGTGGCGTGTTCTTATCTAATAGAGATTGCTGTGCTCTGATTTTCGATAAACATTCGTCGACACTATTCTGGCAAAGAGGCTGAATATCTTTAATCGCGGCATTTGCATGAAATACAAAAAGCGCTAGGAAGAATAAAACGGTGGCTAATAGAGGTCTCATTATTATTATGGCAATGCGTCTATTTGGTATGAAGTATAGGTTAAAAGCAGTTCTTATAATAGTTAGCGGAAGCTCCTAATTTCTTTAGTGGCTGGCATCATCGCATGCTCCGTGACCTTTCGCTGATAGCAATTATCTATCACGGATAATCAGTTACATTTCATTGATTTAGCGATATTGCCAAAAAATAAATGATACAGTATAACATAACTATTAATTAAAGGAGTTAGCGTCATGTTTACAGAAGAGATGGTACATACAGCCCTTCAGACTTGGTGCGACAATGTTGTTGCGGTGGGAAAAGTACACGCAGAAGGTGGCGATGCGAAGGCGTTCGCATCAAAGGTTTTATCTGAAAACTACGATTACGATAATGGGAAGGTGCTGTTTAAACCTACCTTAACGTATGGAGCTCAAACATTTCGCCCAACAAAAGAAGGGGCACTTTCATACTTCGTAGGTGGCAATAGCGACTACCCCAACGACAATGGGTTCAAGCTTAAGCCTTGGGTAAAGGTTTGGTATAGCAAGGAAGATTTCATATTGAACGGCGAGTTAGCCATTGTTCAATGCAACGTACATTTTATTGGTGCAGACGACAGCCATATTTTTGTGAACAAGAGCTTTGTCTTCAAGCAATGCGACGACGGTAAAATTAGAATTATCCTTCACCAATCTTCGTTACCTTATCAGCCATAAGCGTTAGGAATAGCTCTAATGGCACAGGCTTGACGCCTTTAAGTGTCAAAAAACACGAGGCACGGTAAAAATCGTGCCTCGTTTTATTCTAAAGGTGCTGTAACGCTGTAAATAAGTAACCGTCTAGTTTCAAAAGCTTGGCTTAGGATAAAGCCCAAGTTCAGTCGAGTCACGCTAGGTACGGCTATTTAACGCAAGGCGCTTCTACTGCGTCTTAAGCGCGTCCTTCAGCGCTTCCAAGTTAGATTCAAATGGCTTCCACTGCCCCATCCCCGTTTTGTAAATAGGCTGACGAACCTGCTCTGAACTTGGAGTTTTGATTATCCGCTTGGTTTTATGAAACGCTAAGCATGCCTCTTCAAACTCTAAACCGCAGAACGCCAGAATACGCTTAACCTGCCCTTCTAAATCGTCGAGCACATCTTCGTGCTGCACCGTTAAAATGTCGCCGGGCATCACCGTATGCCAATGTGACATCAACTTTTCATACGCATTGTAATATCGGCCAATATCACTTAGCGAGTAGCTAAACTCCTGCCCTTCACCAAATAGTTGTTTGTACCCACTAAAACAGCAGTCCATGGGGTTTCTTCGTGCGTCAATAATCTTTGCGTTGGGTAATATCTTTTTTATAAGCCCAATATGAATGAAATTGTTGGGCATTTTGTCAATAAATAACGGTGCGCCTTGGCGATATGCACGGGTCTGCTGAATATATTGCTCACCAAGTTTCGCCAGTGTTTCTTCACTCAATGCTGAAACATTGAACGGATATGGCGTAGATTGGTGGCTGAGCGAAGACGCTATACCCAGAATGTCATGCAGCTCCATGGTTCCGTCGACATTAGAGTGCGACGCTAGGATCTGCTCAAGCAGTGTAGAGCCAGCACGTGGAAGCCCGACAATAAAAATAGGATCTGGCGCTTGGCAACCCTGTGTTTTTTTGAAATCGTCTTGACTAAAAGCCTGTTGCTGAGCATCTAATGCTTGCTCGGTTTTCCCAATATCGAATTGAAGCGTACTGCGTTTAAGCGCATTACCTTGCTGGTAATACGCAAAGGCCTTGTCATACTGAGCGTTATCTTCAAACCCTTTTCCGAGCGCAAAACAAATATGAATTTTATCGTCTAAGTTAATTGCATCATTGCTGGCTTGCTCAGTCATTTGCTTAAGCATCTTGTCACTAAACTTATACGTCTTCGTATTCGCCAAGCTCCAATAGGCATCGCCATAGTCGCGGGCAAAACCTACCGCTTTTTCGTAAGCGTTAACCGCATCGGCAGTATCGCCTTTGGCTTTTAGTGCATGACCCAACGACACCCAAACTTTAGGTCTATCTGGCATTTGTTCTAGTACGCCATGGTAAATATCTATCGCTTCATCTAATTGCCCTACACCAACAAGCGCATGGGCAAGACTGGTTTTAATAACAAAGCTGTCTGGGCTTTTTGAGAGTCTTTGTCGCGCAACGTTTACGGCCTCTGGAAACTTACCCAACTTTGAAAGCACGTTTTGATAAGCTAGCGCCGCCCGCTCGTTGTCCGGGTATAATTCCACACAACTTTCCAACAAAAATTCTGCGTCACTGTACACCTTCAACTGCATACCAATTTCAGCCAACAACATCATAGCTTCAGGGTGATGCTTCTGTTTAGCCAAAAATTGGCGGCACACTTGCTCTGCCGCAGCGAACTGCTTTTCGTACATAAGGTCGTAGGCACCCAGAATTGGCGGAGGAAGAGACTGCAAATGCACAATCTGATTTGATGCCATTTGTTCAGCGGTAGCGTCGCGATGATTTTGATAGATTAATAGCAGCTTTTTCCAACTGCTTATAAGAGCGGGGTTAAAATGCGTTGCTTTAAAGAACGCACTTGCTGCGTTTTGCTGGTCTCCCACAGCTTCATGACAGTAAGCAAGCTCTTGGTATCCCCTGCCGTAATCTGGGCGAAGAGATAGAAGAGTGTCGATAGCCTTAAAAGCATCGCTATGTTGGTTCGAGAGCCTGTAAGTGACAGCGGACAAATAAAGTACTTCTGCTTCTTGCTGCTCATTTAGCGACAAGGGCAATAAATCTTGAATATACGATTTCGCAGTTGATAACTGACCGCGTTGAAGCGCTTGCTTAATAGCGCGAACTTGATGTTGAAAATCTTCTGTTGTCATAGCCTTCGTTATAATTCTTGGTAGCGCAGGTGATAATTGGCGAAAGCCAAAAGGGTATGTATTTAATACTACCGAATTTTTCTAAGATAAGTAATGAAAACGGCAGGCCTAGGCCTGCCGTTTAATGCACTGTGTACAATCTACTTCTTCGTTTACGACAAACGACTATTAATAGTAATCGTAAGAGAAGCGAAGACCTATAGTACGAGGGCGATTAGTCACAACCTTAGGCGTATACTGCTGAGTATCAATGTTCAAGATTGCTGATTTGTCGAAAACGTTGTCAACGAATGCTTCAACTTTCCAGTTTTGATACGTCATCCCCACAGATACATTACCAATTACGTAACTTTCCTGAATGTAGCGTCCACCGCGAATTGTTTCACCATCTGCACCTGGATACGTTGCGCCTTTAAACTCGTCACCCTCATCTTTAATTTTCAGACCCGAGCCCGTGCCATAAATCAATCGAGTTGCATCTTCCATGGCATAGGCGTTCATCACCATGCCAGCAAGACGGTCGCCGGTGTAGGTAAGTGATGCATTAACATACCCTTCTTTACCGCCGTCTAACTCAAAGAAATAACGTGCGCTAATGTTGCCTGAGAAATCAGCAGAGTACGGAAGCTCACTGCCTACGCCAGCCGCAATACCTTCTAGTTCAGGGTTAATACTAACCAGTTCAGTATCCAGTACGCTAAATGCTGCGTTAATGACTAGGTTATCTGTCGCTAACCAAGTAATGTCTGCATCAATCCCTTTAACTTCTGCATCACCAACATTATCGGTAAAGACTAAGAAACTAATATTCGCAGGATCGAAACGCGACGTTTGCAAGTCACTGATTTCTGAATAGTAACCAGTAGCATTAACACGCAAAATACCGTCTAAGAAGTCACCTTTCAGGCCAATTTCGTAGTTATCCAGCGTATCTGTTGTTGAGTAAACCGGAACACGGAAATCCGCAAACGCCCCAGTGTCATTTGCCGCTGCGTCACCGCCTAGTCTGTTTGTTACTGGTGGACGGAAGCCTTCTGAATAGTTCGCGAAAAGCAATACGTTTTCATTTACTTTCCAGTCGAGGCCAAATTTGAAGATGGTATCGTCAACCGTGAGTACTCCGTCACCGTCTAGTAAGCCAATTTCCAATGAGCCATCTTGGATAGCATCGACAACACCTTGGCCGTCAAGACCCAAACCATCATAAACGGCGGGATCTAGCACGCCTTGACCATAGGCTTCTAATCGGCTTGTTACATCGCGTGTTGATGTAGCGCCGCGATAAATATCGTCAATTTGATACCAGCGCGCACCAATGGTAGCAGTAAGCGTATCAGTAATTTCATAGCCTAGCTGACCAAATACTGCGATCTGCTCGATAGTATGCGTAACATCGTTTACAAAGCTAATTTCAGGAGAGAAAGGGCCACCATCGCTGTTAATTCCACGGTCACCCGCCAGCGCATTCCATGAACTTGCAAGGTTCTCAAAGATTTCAGGGCTTGCGATTTTAAACTGGCCTACTGAGCCTACTTCCTGTTCGTCATAAAACACACCCGCCGTCAGCTGCCATGGTGTATCCATCGTTGTGCTGAAACGTAGTTCGTGGGTTAAGCGAGTGCTAGTAGTGTCTTCTTTGTAGTATTTACTTGGATCGAGGCAGCGCGCGTCATCTGGATTATCTGGCGTTTCATAATGCGTACACACATAGTATGCGGAAAATAAGCCGCCGTTGGTGTAGCCTGTGTAATCGGTAAGCGTGTCTATTTCACGATCAAGGTAACCACCGGTATACACCACATCTAGTTTTTCCAAACGACCATTTAGGGTCCATGTGGTTAAGCCAAATTCGTCAGAGTTTTCATCGCTTTGAAAGCGAATTGCCGAGCTTTCGCCTTCCACCGTTGGGTCGTAGGCAAACACACCTTCAGTATCAAGTGTTTGTTGAGTGTGTTGAACCAGAACATCCCAATCTTCGTTGATAATGTAAGACAACCCGAATCGCGCCCCTGAGTAGACCGCGTCATTAAAGTTATCTTCAACATGTTCGCTGTTTCTTGGCGACACAACGGCGGCTTCACTGCGGGTAAAACCATTAATTTCACGACGTGCATCCATAGCAGCCGGATCGATGCCCTGTTTTTGCAATGCATTTCCAGAAATACGATCAATAACTACTGCACTTCCAATGTAACCACCATTTCCTGGCTCATTTTCAATGTTGTCAATCCAACCGCCCTGACTTTCATTGTAGGCAGCCACACGCAGCGCAAGGTTGTCAGTTGGAGTAACGTTGAAATATGCCTCCACCGTGTTACTCATATCTCCGCCTTTTGTGGCAGAAATACTGGTATCGAAGCCTGCAGCAAATCCAGAATGATCTGGCTTGTTTGTGATTAGGCGGACTGTACCTGCCTGAGAACTCGCACCAAATAACGTACCTTGCGGCCCAGGTAGAACCTCTACACGCTCAACGTCGGTAGCAAAAATATCTAAGTTTCGGCCAGCCATAGAAACAGGCATTTCATCAAGATAGAAAGCCACTGAGGGCTGAAGTGCTTGAACAGATGACAGGGTAATGCTTGATTGCGTGGTCGCCGCACCACGAATGTATATTTCGTTCTGCCCTGGACCTGTACCTTGGAATACCACATTCGGTAAAAACTCTACGTAGTCTTGGAAGTTATCAATACCGAGGTTTTCTAATGCTTTTCCATCTAACGCAGAGACTGCGACAGGGACATCTTGGATTGATTCACTTCTTTTCGTGGCGGTAACTTCTATGGTTTCAAGTTTAGCGGGCGCTTTAGATTCTTGCGCAGCCAGAGAGGTGGATGCCAGTGCAGCGATGATTGCACAGCTAAGCTGAGTTTTTCGCATTTGTGTGTGTTTCCTTCAATTGTTTTTTATTCTTCGGACAGTGTTTACATATAACACATATCAAAAAGATCATATGTTACGATACACAATCTATTAATTATTTCTACTCTAACGAATAATAATTAACCATAAACACCCAAAACCTAGCAGAAAGTCTAATTTTTATCGTAAAAACAACCGCAAAAAAAAGACTGAACTTTGCCCCACCCACCAAATACCTACAAATCAAATAATTTCATCTGATGTTTATAAAAAATGCTCCATGCGGTATATTTCTTCGTATAAACCGAAATTTATAAAAGGTGAAAGGAATTTACTGCGTGATTGAGAACGAAAATAAATCTCCACTCAATAAGCCGGTGTTTATTACATCGTCGGCATTGATTCTATGCTTACTTATCTTCGCCGCAGGCGCTCCTGAAGCTGCGGATGCGATCTTTCAAAAGCTACAGAGCGCAATTGTCACTAACGGAAGTTGGTTTTATGTGTTTACTGTCGCCGTGATAGTAGTATTTGTCGTTTTCTTAGGCATGTCACGCTACGGCGAGATTAAACTAGGTCCAGATCACGCAAGCCCCGAGTTTAGTTTTGGGACATGGCTAAGTATGCTATTCGCTGCAGGAATGGGAATTGGGCTTATGTTTTTCGGCGTTGCCGAGCCTTTAATGCACTTTTTAGCGCCCCCTACGGCGCAGGCTGAAAGCATTGACGCCGTTCGCGAAGCAATGAAGACTACGTTCTTCCATTGGGGTGTTCATGCTTGGGCAATTTATGCGGTAGTGGCTCTGATTTTGGGCTATTTTGCGTACCGACAAAACTTACCTCTTACACTGCGTTCTGCTTTATATCCGTTAATTGGTGACCGGATTTACGGCTGGCCTGGACACATCGTTGATATATTCGCGGTTACGTCAACAGTTTTTGGTGTATCAACGTCGCTTGGCTTCGGCGCTTCGCAAGTAAATGCGGGTTTTAACTATTTATTTGGTTTACCGTCAAATACTGGTGTTCAAATAGCTATAATGGCAGGTGTTGTTGGTTTAGCCGTTATTTCTGTAACTACTGGCTTGGAAAAAGGCATCCGCCGTCTGTCAGAAACCAATATGGTTTTAGCCTTACTGCTACTTTTAATTGTTCTTGTTTTAGGCCCAACCGTATTTTTACTACAAGCGTTTATGCAAAACACTGGCGCTTATCTGTCTGATTTAGTGCGCAACACATTTAACTTGTTCGCCTATGAAAAAACAGACTGGATTGGTGGCTGGACTATCTTCTATTGGGGTTGGTGGTTAGCATGGGCACCATTTGTTGGCCTGTTTATCGCGCGTATCTCTTACGGTAGAACCATTCGTGAATTTGTAATGGGCGTACTGCTTATTCCATCAGCATTTACACTATTTTGGATGACCGTATTCGGCAACACCGCTATTGATCAGGTGTTGGTACAAGGTAAAGACGTACTTGCACAAATGGTAAATGAAGATACCTCAGTGGCACTGTTTGTGTTTCTAGAACAGTTCCCTTTCTCTTCAGTGCTAAGTCTTATAGCAGTATTGATGGTCATTGTATTCTTTGTAACCTCATGTGATTCGGGTGCCATGGTTGTCGATATGTTGTGTTCACACGGTGAAAACAATACGCCGTTGTGGCAACGAGTATACTGGGCTGTTGGCGTTGGTGTGGTGAGTTCAATTTTACTATACGCCGGTGGACTTGGCGCGCTGCAAACTATGACGATTGCAGCTGCCCTACCATTTGCCATTGTGCTGCTTATCGCCATCTCGGGCTTATTGAAAGCGCTGCGTATCGAGGCGTATAAGCGTGAAAGTTTACAAGTACTAACGGGTACACCGCAGCACAATGACTCAGATAAAAACTGGAAAGAACGCCTTGAAAATATTGTTACCTTTCCGGATGAAACCGCCGTTCGTCGCTATATAAACAAAGTGGTTAAACCCGCGCTTACTGAGGTAGGTGAAGAGTTTAAAGCGCAACAGTTTGAAATAAAGATTGAAGACACGGACGAAGCGCTCATTTTGACTGTTGATATGGGTAATGACCCTGAATTCATATATGCTGTGCACCCAGTGCCGACAGAACAGCCTGAATTTGGCCCAAGTGATACGCCAGCACTGGACGAAAACGAAAAGGCAACGTACTATCGCGCCGAAGTGCACTTGAGTGAAGGTGGTCAAAACTATGATATTATGGGCTGGTCGAAGATTTCGGTCATAAATGACGTCATCGATCACTATCATAAGCACCAACATTTTATTCATTTGCTTAAGTAACCGCTGGGTTACGCATTTGTTGGAAGTAACATGCGAAAAGAAGAAGAACTATTAGTGGCACTACGGCGCGTAATACGCGCTGTAGACCTACGCAGCAAGCAGCTAAGTAAACATGTGGGTTTAACAGGCCCACAGTTATTGGTAATGCAAAATATTGAAGAGCGCCCAGGTATAATGGTGCGCGAAATAGCAGAGAATATTAACCTAAGTCCTGCAACCATCACGAATATTCTAGATAGACTAGAATCACGAGACTTAGCTACGCGCATAAGAAGTACGCAAGATAAACGAAAAGTGGGCGTGTTCTTAACCGAGCGCGGGAAAGAAGCAGTGGTTGACGCACCTCGTCCGCTTCAAGAGCACTTTGTGGAGCGCTTTTCACAGCTAAAAGAGTGGGAGCAAAGCCAAATGGTCGCTACTGTTCAGCGTATTGCTAGCATGATGGACGCTGAAGATATTGATGCCTCGCCTTTCTTGGAACTAGGCAGCATTTCAGAAAAAAGCTAATAGCCTTTGTCTTCTTTAAAAAAATGGCCTTCACTTGAAGGCCATTTTAGTATCTATCTTTGGCGCTGGCGTAGAAGCGCTCAGCTGACTGCTATGACTTCGCCTTAAGTGGATTTACCTTTCCACCTGTGATTTTGTCAGCGCGCCCTTCCTCTTTCGCTTTCTCAGCACGGCGTTTTCGAATTTCTTTAGGGTCCGCAATAAGCGGGCGGTAAATTTCAATACGATCGCCATCGGTAATCCTGTCGCGTAGCTTAACCACGCGGCTCCAAATACCCACTTTTGTTGCTTTTAAGTCGATTTCGGGAAACTGCTCAAGCACGTTAGACGCGTTTATCCCTTCTTCTACCGTCGCATTTTCATGAATAGCAACATCAATGATAGTTTGCTTGGTGGGCAACGCGTAGGCCACCTCAATATTGATGAGCTTATTACTCATGCGTATACGCTCCGCGCTCGGTCTGTAAACGCTGCAACCATACTGCTGGCTAAGCTGTTGAACACTTTACCAAAAGCCATTTCAGCTAACTTATTGCTAAATTCAAACTCTAGGTTTAATTCAATTTTACAGGCTTCCTCTGATAATGCTGAAAATGTCCAACCACCGGTAAGCGACCGGAACGGACCATCGACCAGCTGCATTTGAATACTTTTACCTGGCTCTAACACATTGTGCGTTGTAAACCATTGCTTGATACCAGCTTTCGCCACTAATAATGACGCTTTCATGCTTTGCGATGAAGTGTCGAGGATTTTGCTATCGGTACAGCCTGGCAAAAACTCTGGGTAGGAAGCTACATCGTTGACTAAGTTAAACATGGCTTCTGCGCTATGGGCTACCAGCGCGCTTCTATGAATACTTGGCATTGATTCCACTACAATTAAAACTCTTGGCCGCATTGTATCACAGAATATTTGGTTCGCTTGTATTCGGTTTTGAACCAAATGCCCCAATATAAGATAACAATGACAACTAAAGACATTCCTTCGAACAATCAGTATAATAGCCAGCATGAAAAAGAATAAAGCCAACAAAAACACCACAGGAAATATCGCGCAGAATAAAAAAGCGCGTCACGACTATTTCCTAGAGGACAAGTTCGAAGCCGGACTTGAGCTTCAAGGGTGGGAAATTAAAAGTATTCGTGCCGGTAAAGTGAACATTACCGATGCGTACATTATTATCCAGAATGCCGAAGCGTATTTGGTAGGGTGTAGAATTAGTCCGCTGAATCAAGCCTCTACCCACGTTATCGCAGCCCCAGAGCGTGCTCGCAAATTGTTGCTGAACAAACGAGAAATTGACCGCTTAATGGGTGCGCGAGACCGCCAAGGTTATTCAATCGTTGCCACGTCTATGTATTGGAAAAAGTGTTGGGTGAAACTAGAAATTCACCTAGCAAAAGGTAAGCACGCCCATGACAAGCGTGACACCATTAAAGACAAAGATTGGCAACGTCAAAAAGAAAGAATGATGAAACACAGCGTTTAACGCTGTGTTTTTATTTGGGCTGCCAAAAAAGAAGTGTAATAGGTTTAACCTACGTCTCGTTTCGTCATTCTCTTGCGATGTAGCATATCAAGGATCAGACTCCACAGCGGTGACGGGTTTCTTAAGGTGGTTAGGTTATTCCCAAGGCGTCTAAGTTGTCTTCGCACCATGGCCATATTTGCAAGGCTTGCAAGTGATTTATCTTTCCAAGAGCAGTGTGGAATTATGCCCGAATACGCCCATTCTTGTTGCCACTTTTTAGCTAAGTCGGGCGTAATGGCAAGGGCGCTGGCTAATCCAACAAGGGCACAGCCCTGCTCAATCACTTCCTCTGCTACCTCGGCCCTTTTTATACCGCCAGTTGTCATAAGCGGAATATCAGTTTTACTCACCAGAGCCTGCGCAAATTCCAAGAAGTACGCTTCTCTTGCCAGCGTGGTGTCGTCACGGGTTTGCCCTTGCATGGCAGGCGCTTCATAACTACCGCCAGACAACTCTACAACATCAACACCCAAGGCTTCCAAGCGATTTACCACCTCACAGGCATCATCAAAAGAAAAGCCATTTTTCTGAAAATCTGCAGAGTTAAGCTTTACCATAACAATAAAGTCTTTAGCGCAAACCGCCCGAACCTGACTAACTATGTTTATCAGCAAGCGTGCGCGATTAATAATAGAACCGCCCCACTCATCTTGGCGCTGATTAGTAAGCGGAGACAAAAACTGCGTAAGCAAATAACCGTGAGCGGCGTGAATTTCAACACCATCAAACCCGGCTTTTTCAGCTTGCTTAGCGGTTTGAACGAAACGTTTGCACACATCGTGAATGTCTTGGCAGGTCATTTCTCGAGGTTGAGCAAACAGCTTGGAGTGTTTACCCATATCAAGCGGTACCGCAGAAGGCGCAATAGCTTTGCCTTTCATCGCTTTAAAAACCTGTCGACCAGGGTGATTAATCTGCATTATGGCTAAAGCGCCATTAGACTTAATGATTTTTGCCCATTTTTGAAACGGTGCAATGTCGGTATCTTTTTCTAGTGCAACGCCACCTGGCCCTGTCATGGCGCCTTTATCGACCATAACGTTACCTGTGATCACCATGCCTAAATTGCCGTGGGCCCAATATCGATAGAGTGAGTACAAAGACTCTCCGGGAATATTTCCCATACTCGACATATTTTCTTCCATCGCAGCTTTAACAAGACGGTTTCGCGCTGTTACGCCACATGGCAAGGTATACGGAGAATACAATATGGAATCTGAAGACATTTACACTACAAGCCTTTTAATTATGCTCACGTACTTTAATGGTTCTTGCTACTAATTGCATCATTACATCGGCACTATTTCCTTAAAAATTCGCTAAAGTAATCAGATAAAAAGCGCTAATTTAGTTTATAAATTGCGTTTCTTGCACAGCCCTTGTGCTCTCGGCACTTGAATTTTACTCAAGCATCCCTATATCTGTGGTAGTTCAATAATACTCAATGTTTGTGTGTTGCTGTTTAAGCAAAGCTTCAACTGAAAGCCACACAGCTAAGCTTTTGAAAAAATAGATGTTATTTTTGGTTGATTTATAGCCAAACCCTTAAAATTTATTGTAATTTTCAAAAGAATGTATTTCACCATGTAACAATTGTGCTATTATTGAAAATCACACTCGGGGCTGATTAGGATTCGACAGGATCTAGGAAGCTGGAGGTGCATGCAGAGGAGCGGTTGGCCTCTTAAAAAAGCCGCATTTAAATAGTCGCAAACGACGAAACATACGCACTAGCCGCTTAATAACCGGCATAGGCCCTTCCACCCTAGTCTCTTCCTGCTAGCGGGGATTCGGAAGGTCATCCAAGTAGGATAGCGAGGGAACCTTGTCTAAGGGTGAACCGCGAAACAGTATTAGGCCAGCTGCAAGGAAATCCTGTTTGTCGGAGTTCCAAGCAGTTAAATAAATGACAAACTAAGCATGTAGTACCAAAGGTAGACATTTTCTGGACGCGGGTTCAAATCCCGCCAGCTCCACCAATTTCAAATACTAAGACGTCCTAGGACGTCTTTTTTTATGTGCAAAGCATAAAAAATACCTTGGTAAATCCGACACAAAAAGCATGGCTCTATCAATCATAGTATTTTCAGCATTATTAAAGGCTATGTTCGGATTAACTGTTGTTGA
>NZ_CACSIH010000234.1:0-266 GCF_902705805.1 Alteromonas alvinellae
TTAGGCGTCATTTACTTACAGTTTCAAAAAGTTGGTTAAGTCGTGACATTCCCGCATTAAGGCCGTTTCGCTAGGTTGTCTTTACGGCTTACTTTTCGGTAGTTTCAACGGCTTTAGCAACGCCCTTTTCGTCAACTCAGCAACGCCAGCATTCTGCATCTCCAGTTGTTTAAACTCGCTCTTTTATCCGCCAATGTCGTTAACATCTGGCTTTTCACACAGGGTTGTTTTATCTTAAATTCAATAATTTAAACAAGCTGGCTAAT
>NZ_CACSIH010000235.1:0-1412 GCF_902705805.1 Alteromonas alvinellae
TAATGCCGTTCACTTAAGGTGAGCGGCATTTTTCTTTCTGCTGTATCGCTGTGGTCTCTTCTTAACTGTTCGGGGGAAGTTGCGTTCTCGCCGTGGAGCCAGAATAAGATTCTCAGCCATTTTATGCAGGTATTTATACTGCCTTGGAATTGCGCCGGGCGTTGAATAAGGCAGACCGACCAGCAGCGACGTCACCTGAGCCAGTGCACCATTAAAACTAAGCTGGTAAGGCAGGTAGTTTCCTTTAAGGTTAAAGCACATCTGAACCATCTGGTATCGCACTAGATTGTAGGTCAGCAATACGCCCCACAGTTCCTGCTTCACTAATTCAGGAAGGCGACTGCGCAGGGTCAGACGGTTTCCCAGCATGTATTGTTTTTGCTCCCTGTAGCCCAGCTCAATCTCCCAGCGATGCCCATATAAGTCAGCGATATCAGCTGCAGGGTAACGCATGGCATCAGTCATTGACGTAAGCACTTCATAGGTTTTACCTTTGATTTTTCGGCTCACAATACGAGCGGTCAGGGTATCGGGTAATCCCGGCCATAACTTCCTAGAGCGAGGGTTACTGCTTAACATTACCAACTTGTCGTTGCGTCCCAAGGAGCGAATTTCTTGATATTGCAGGTTCTTTTTAACAGGAATAAGCCAGTGACGGTTTTCCCCTTCGAGCTGCCATTGATGTAATAGGCCCAGGGAGTAAAACCCTTTATCGAACAGGGTGACACTATTATCTGGGGTAGTTTCGATAAGCTGTTCGGCCAGCCTCATTTCGTTGACGGCGTAACTATCAAACGCGCTTCCCGTCATCAGGTGGGTACTTAGCTCCATCTGACAAACCATTCTTACTTGCGGGTAAAGAGAATCCTTTTGGCGTGAAAACGCGTCGGCATTTTCCGGCGAATCTTCGGTACGCCAGACGACACCATCAACGCCTAACAGCGTCAGCCCATTCCACTGAGGTAAGTTTGCCTGTCTGAGCCAGTGCGCCGTCATGTGCTGATACACCGCCTTTGCACCACTTTCCCCCAAGGTTTTACGACGCTGCGTTAACGCACTTTTCGCCACAAAAGGCTTACCCTCGCGATCAACAATATCGAGCTGGTTTACAACATCAGATATCGACTTGTCATTGTACAGCGCCATGCCTACAAGTAACCATACCAGTGATTCAAGCGACAACTTACGTTTGCGCAAGGTAACTGTATCAGACATCTGATAAGCTTGTTCAATCAACTCTAATGGAATGAGGTCAGACAGCGCTTTAGCTTGTGGCTGCTTAACAGTATTGATGATGTCTAAAGCTTGAGAAACGTCCATAAAAAAATCCGATATCAGTTACCTGATACCGGATTTTGAAGCCTTAAAAAGATCGGTCAACCGATCATTAAATTCTTAACTGATCGGCATTA
>NZ_CACSIH010000236.1:0-235 GCF_902705805.1 Alteromonas alvinellae
AATCCTGTCTCACCGACCATTTATGCTTTCTTCGATTCAGTAAATACTTCTAGCCAAGAGTGATAAATCATCTATGGGCTAGGGTATGAGTCGACATTAACTACCGAGTAGCTATGTAAGATCCTGACAGCTCGGTAGGCGCTTATGTGTTTCTCAATTTACACATAAGTCTGAACAGGATTACTGTGGTGGGCGTAGCTCAGTTGGTAGAGCCCCGGATTGTGATTCCGGTTGT
>NZ_CACSIH010000237.1:0-779 GCF_902705805.1 Alteromonas alvinellae
GCGCCCCTTAGCTTAAAGTTATGCCCATGATTAGATTATGAAGATTTATTGCTTAACTATCGGAATATCTCTATTAGTTGGTTCAGCTATTTTGCTGTTATATAGAATTCAATTTATGTATCGTGCAAGAACAGTAAGTGCGGTTGTTGTAGACAAAATCTTTCGTAATGCGAGTACTGAAACCCGTTCAAGTAGAGCGAAGGTTTTGAAGCTCAGTTTCGATCATCCGTCTTCTGGACCAACAAGTTATGTTTGCGACACCAGCATACTTACAATGCTCTTTGATATAAATGACAAATTAAAGCTATCAATCTTGGGTAATAAAGTGTTAATAAAACACTGGGGCTATGTAATTTTGGCTCCGGCGGCATTATTAATTTTTGGCATTCTATGCATTTATGTGTCGTATCAAATTTAGCGCAAGGCATAACAAACTGCTGTAGTCGCTCGCAGGCTCGCTGGGACGCAAACACATGGGCTGCGTCGCTTCGCTCCTAATTTTAGCCCATGTGTTTCCGCCCCTAAGCAGGGCGTTAGGCGTCATTTACTTACAGCATAAAAAAGTGGGTTTAACCATGACATTAAAGCATCAAGGCTGTTTCGCTAGGTTGTCTTTGCGGCTGGCTCTTGTTGCTGTTTAAGCGACTTTAGCAACGTGCTTTTCATAAACACCGCAACGCCAACATTTAACAATACAAGTTATCTAAACTCGCTCTTTTATCCAGCATTACCGTTAACATCTGGCTTTTCGCACAGGGTTGTTTTATCTTAAATTCAAT
>NZ_CACSIH010000238.1:0-1502 GCF_902705805.1 Alteromonas alvinellae
GAAGTGAGTGAGTTTATTGACTTGTTAGCCACGCTTTACTTACGAAACACTTTTTTGAAACTTACGCATAGCTTTAACGACATTAACAATTGGCAATGTCGAGAAGAGAACAAAAATAGCTATGAACAGCATAAGGTTTAAATAAGCTAAGTAAGCCAACACTCCAACTAAGATTTGTACCGCACCAGATAATAAATAGCTATTGCCTACGTATTTGCAGAAAGCAGGTAAGTCGGCAATTTTAGAAAAGTCGATGCCGTTAAGTACATCCGCTTTTTTATTAAAGGTAAGCAAATAGCCAATAGTTAAGTATATTAAGCCGCTTAAGCAGGATATTAAAAGAATTAGAAAACCTGTATCCATGGAAAATCCTTTTTAGTGGCTAACATTAAGCTAAGCGGCGCAGTTGCTTGGGGCATAATGGCGAAGCCGCCCTGCGTGTTTGCGTCCCAGCGACCGAAGGGAGCGAGTTAAGCGCATTGTTATGTTTCATAGCTGTTCGAAGTACCATTTTGCTTGTTTCCATTCGAGGTCTTGCTCCATGTGCCAATCAAAAGGGCTGGGATGTTTTTGGTTGTCAATTATATGCTGAAGGTGTGCATGAGCTATTTCCGGGTCATATACGCGCCATACTAGGCGACGAGTTTTATTCCAAGTTTCGCGAACAAAAAATAACGCATTCCCACCCGACTTAATATCCTCATCGAGTTTGTCACAAAACGGTTCGACGATCTGTCTTTCTTCTTCGGATGGCATTCCATTTTCGATACTATCCGTGAAGTCGATTATGACGGAAAGGTGCCAGCCAAAAACTCTTTTAGGTTCGAAGTTTTTGAGCGCAGAATTCAATACCCCAACGCATGGAAGTTTGTCCGCTTCCCACTCCATGACAGTGTAAGTTTCTTCCGGTAGTGTTACTCGCACTTTGTTTTCCTTAACCGGTTGATTTTTCTTCTTTCCAAAGAACCTACTTAACATGGTTTTCCTCCTGAAATATAACACGCGCATAAAGAGCAAAATATGTGGGCTATAACACTAAGCGAAGCGCAGGGAGGCTGCGTGTATGCGCCCCAGCGAAGGTAGTGAGTGTGTTAATTGGGTTGTTATGTGCGTAGTTTTATAAGAGCAAAGCGCTCTTGCTTTTCTAAAGCAAATCCAATCATAAGTACCATACAACCCCCCATTGGTAGCCAAGTTGTACCTGCGAACAAAACCAGTGAAAGACCATAGGAAAAAGCAATCAGCCATTTTACAGGGCGGGGCAATCGAAAATATGAAACTGTGAATAGTGTCGGCTTGTTAACGTAGAAAGCAATAAGCCCGATTAATATGACTGTGAAGAGAAAATAACCAATAAATGCAGAATCCATTCGCTGTACTCCCAAAGTAGGTTTTAACCTAAGTCTAAATTAAATCTGATTATGACCAAATGTTCAATAGCACATAATTTTAAGCTAAGGGGGGCTAGCACCTGGGCTAAAATCCGAACGAAGTGAGCAGCC
>NZ_CACSIH010000239.1:0-2991 GCF_902705805.1 Alteromonas alvinellae
ACCTTCATCCTGACGAATGCCAAATACGCCCACATCAACTACTCCATCATCGTCCATATCAGGTAAGGCAATCGGTGTCATTGATGAAGGTAAATAAGCATCTGCCGCCCAAGTAATACGTGAAAGTTCAGCATTATCCACAAGGTTCATAACAGACAGGGTAGGCACATCATCCACCACACTAAACACACCCAATTCAGTCACACCGTCGCCATTCACATCTTGCCACAGTAACGGTATGCCTGAGCCTAGCTCAGAAGCACGACTCTCATCAGGCACCGTAGGGTTATTATCTAGCTTATCGTTAATGCCATCGCCATCAGAGTCAGCATTAAACGGGTCGGTACCATACTCAAACTCTTCAAGGTTAGACAGGCCATCCCCATCAGCATCCCCATCGGCATCAGCAACCAGTGGGTTTAGGCCAACGCGTGTTTCATACACATCTGGCATGCCGTCGTTATCGTCATCAGGATCGGCATTATTACCGATACCATCAAGGTCGTTATCTGCCCATTCTGTTGGGTCGTTAGGAAAAAGATCTTCTAAGTCTATAATGCCATCGCTATCCATATCTTTTGCTACAAAGTTTAGAAGTAATTCGGTTTGCGTACGTTGGTCATCTTCTGCGTTTAAAGAGTACCGAATTATGCGGCCGCCCAACGGCACGCCAGAAAAAGTAATTCCAAATATGGGAGGGGCAAAGGAAGTGTTTTCGCCAAGAAAATCAATAAACGTGTTATCGAAGTTACTGCCAACTGTCGTTAAATTGTTGACTGCGAAATTAGTAGTTCTAGACCAACCTGCCTCAGTTCTAGTATGGGGCAACAATAGTTCGCTGGTAACATCGAGTTCGTAACTACCGATAGAACTCTCATTCACTATACAAACAGAAGCGCTATAGCATTCGTCAGAAAGCGTTATGTTACTGTAATCATTGGCTTGAGTTACTAACGATGTGACTTTTACTTGGGCTAAGTTTTCAGCTCTTCCTAACTTATTCAATGTTGTGAAAGAATAAATGGCCAATCCACCTATACTTTCTTGGGGCAAAATTTCGCTATTTGAATCTATAAAACCAGCGGCTATGGTCATGTCGTAATCGGCAGCGAATATGCTATTGCTTGTCATTGCTAATGATAAGGCCAGAGCCATATGAGAATATTTCATAGCTCACTCCTAGCGCAAACGAGGTACTGCTATTACGCGTACATTCACTGCATCAGTAGTTTCTTCGGCAATTTCATTAAACAGGGGCACTATATATGGCAACTCTTCGCTTTCTCGAATGTTAGTGTATTGCTCAAAACCATAGGGGCCACCATATACCCCAATATCTGGTAGCGTCTTATCAATGTCATATAACATGAGTGCGTCATAACCACCGTTTTTCGCAGGAGAAGTTTCGCTTACTCTAAAACTGTCGCCAACGAATTGCGGGTCAGCGTTAATGTTGCTCTCACTTTCTGAGCAGTTTTCTACATTCCCAAAACAAATATTATGCGTAGCAACTACTATATTTTCATAACCTTGTGCGGCGGTATCTTGGTTAAAGGATATGGCGGGTATATGGGCTCCAAAGATAATGTTGTTGCGAACTGTTGCATCACCGATAATAGTATAAATAGCCCCCGCATCTGAGTCGTTAAGTGGGGCAGGTAGTGAGGCGTCGTAAACAATAGTATTGTTATAAATTGAAGCTGTTGTATTGAGTTCAACGTGTGCCATGCCAACCGCAACAAGTGCCGACACTCGTTCATTTTCGACAGGTCTATCTCCATCTTGAATTTTAAAATGAATGCTATTAGATGCTACTGTAGTTGATGCAGCGCTATTCAAGTTGATTGCGTATCGTATACTAAAGTTATTGTTTCCTGCTCCTTCAGTCTGGCTTTCGTAGCGCGCGGTTTCCACTTGAAAAGAGTTGCCTACAATGAAACCTTCATTCAAACTTTGTGCGCCTGGGTAATTTGATTGTACGCAAATTCCGCTACCGACGCTGAAACAGTTAATATTGTTACCCACAATGTACTGCGCACCTGTAACAGCACCGGAGTTCTGACGTATATGATTATAGGCGACAACATTCGCATCTATCCTTTCTATGCTATCTAAAAAAATGTCGTTACCAATAATGACCGCCGGAGTAGCAGAAGATCTCACACTACCTCGAAGAATACTGTCTGATATCACCATGCCGCAGCGATTTATCGTAATATCCGCGTTTGTGATGATTCCCTGAAGAGTAATTATGTCACCGTCTTGATAAGAATACTGCACGCCTTCTTCAGTGCTACAACTCGCGTCAGTAATACGAACAACATTTAGCGTTGGTCGCTCGTCAGCACTTTTAGCGCGAATGGTAATTGGTTTATTTATAACAAAATAGTCGTCGTCGGGACGTATTGAAGGTAAGCTTACATCATAAACGCCCGAGCTTAAAATTAACGTGTCCCCAGCCTCCGCTACGTTTATTGCGGTTTGCAGGGTATTTGTTCCAGGGTTCACGTTAATTATTTTTGCGCTGACAACAATAGGCATAGCAGCGAACAAACACGATAATATTATTGAACGTCTCATCTTTTTCTTTGACCTTGAATGGGTTTAAGCGTCTACATTTCTTCTTGTGGCAATTGAATATAGCTAATCGCACTTTATCTAATACATTGTATTAACCTACAACTATTAATATTAGGATTAGGTATAACAAGGTTGCAAATTAAGCGATAAAGCAAGGAGGGAAACTTATAGACGTTTTGTGTAAAAATGAATTACGTCAAATCAAATCCCTTTGGATAATCGCTGATCAAATATTAATCATAAGGGCGTGTTAGTCAAATATTCTGTTACTATTATGTGTAAAATTAGAGGTGTATAGGGACAGAGTGGGCCTTACTGCTATTAACCCTGTCCCAAAATTATCAGTGCAGTTTAAACACTGCTTGAGCAATAATTAGCCCAAACACCACCACATTAGGCACCCCATCACCA
>NZ_CACSIH010000240.1:0-286 GCF_902705805.1 Alteromonas alvinellae
AGTAGGCATTTAACTTTTTTCTAAGCACCAGAAGCGCAGCAGTTTCGGCTAACGCTGCGTCTTTGCGTTTTAACTCTCTTTCCAGCTCTTTAATGCGTTTCTTATCCGCTTTACGTTCCTGGGCCTGCTGTTTACGCTTATCCGCCTCGGATTGATTACCGGAGATACAGCTATGTTTCCATTGCTGGATTTGCTCCGGGAAAAGGCCCTTTTTCCGGCAGTATTCACTTACCTCAACTTCCGACATGGCAGCAGTCTCTATCACTGCAGAAAACTTCTGCTCTGC
>NZ_CACSIH010000241.1:0-2653 GCF_902705805.1 Alteromonas alvinellae
AATCAGTTAATTAGGTGCGGAATGACGGTTACAGGGTTGTTTGGTGTTGTTATGATTTTAATCGCACCAGAAATGAGTAAGCCAATCGGAATTTATGTGTTTGGTGTTTTCTGCTTAATCATTTTTGTAATGTGTATCACTACTGGGAAGTTACGTAATTACTTAGGTAGGGTAATTGGTTTAACAGCATTTGGGTTATCTATTTGGTATCTACTGGGGCAATTAGGAAGCGGTGAGTTGATATCAAGTAAGAGATCTGAACCATCTATATTCAATGCGATATTATTCTTTTTTGCCTTTGGATTTCCAGGAATTTGGTTTGCAATTAAAGGTAAATTTTCAATTAATAGTAACAGGTAACTACCGAGTGAATGTAGCCCTAACAAACATCTGTTAGCACTCAATGATGGCTAAAAAAGACAGGCATGTTTCGCTTAAAACGGGAACTCACTTCGGGGCTGGCGTACAATGAAAAGCACACTGTCTCTTGCGCAGTATGTTAAAAAACGAAATGGCGTGCCGTTGGGGGCAAGTGATTCAATGAAGAACATGCTTTCCAGGTCTTTTGGTGCTTCTTCTTTTCCAGCGTTTTGGAATCATTGGAACCCTATCTGGGGTTATTATTTATCGCGTAATGTTCTACGTCCACTTGCGAATTTTTTGCCCATTTATTTAGCTACCTTTACCACATTTCTTTTTAGTGGAGCGCTTCACGATATCGCTGTATCAATCGTTAAGTGGAAAATCATTCTTTTCTTCACGCCGTGGTTTGGGTTAATGGGGTTAATAGTTATTTTTTCTAAATGGGCTGGGATATCGTACGGTCAGGTTAGTTGGCCTGTTCGCGCATTAACTAATGCGTCGTTTATTTTCGTCTCGCTAGGTGTAACGTACTTCTTGGAAACCTTGTATGCTTAGCAACATACATTTAGAAATACATGGAAAGTGAAACGTGGTTTGAAGAGATTGAATTAGAATCTGAGAATATAAAGCTCATTCCGTTAACAATGGCACATGCTGATGCCTTAGTGAATGCAGCGACGGACGGTGAATTGTGGAAGCTATGGTTCACATCAGTACCAAACGCTGAAACTATTAGTGAATATATTGCGACAGCACTAGAGCAGAAAAGCAAAGGGCTATCGTTACCCTTTGTGGTGATTCAAAAAGCGAGTGGAAAGGTTATTGGCTCAACGCGCTTTTGTAATGCTGACCTGATTAATCAGAGAGTGGAAATTGGCTATACTTGGTACAGTAAGACATACCAAAAAACCTCATGCAACACCGAATGTAAGCTACTTCTGCTCAATCATGCATTTGAAACTCTCAATGCTATCGCGGTAGAGTTTAGGACAAGCTGGCATAATCAAGCTTCACGTGCCGCTATCGCTCGTTTAGGGGCAAAACAAGACGGTGTACTTAGGAATCATCAAAGATTGCCAAGTGGTGGTTATAGAGACACCGTTGTGTTTTCGATCATTAATACAGAGTGGCTGGCTGTTAAAGAGAACTTAACTTTTAAGCTCTCAATGAAAAGCTAATAAAGCACGTTATTCTGATGAATGGCATGCGTAGCGTGAAACATATGAAAAAGGAGAGCTTACATGCCAATTAAGAAATGGATTTTTCAGTACAGTATTGCTTTTCCCATATTGTCTGCTTTGTTTTCTAGCGTTCAATATATTAAAGGTCAAACAGTTTCTTACTCTTTAAAATTTGGACTAACCTGGGCCTTTATTACCATAGTCATATTTGCTACTCGTCGAGCATACAATTTTAAAAAGAACATCGACTGCCAGTTTTGTAACGACTTAAACCCAGAAGACGCGCAGCGAAAATAGGGCTTCTTGTTGTGAAAGGGTGATTCACGAGATAAGCGTTGAAACGCAAGCTTTCCGTCGAGCTTTTACTCTGCAAGGTTAAAAAGATTTAGGTTTATAAATGAACAGTAGAATCGCTTTGTTAGCGTTTAATACTCTAGGTGGTGCCATACTTTCATTAACTGCATTCATAGCTGGTAGCGGGTCCGCGTCATCTCTTAATTTATTATATTGGGGCATATTGCCCGGTTTGCCTTTTATAGTACTTGCTGTTTTAGGGGTCTTTAACAAAAATCTGAGCCAGCAAAGCCTCCTCTTTATGACTTTAGCTGCATTGTTAGTGACATCTGCTAGTTACGGGCAGTTTTTTGTGTATGTTGGTGGTGACGCGAATATTGGTGCTGGCCTTATGATTTTATACAGCCCAATCGCTTATATAGCCGCTATATTAATTGGATGGGCAATCGGCGAACTTTTTCACTTTAATCGTGGAAAATAGTGAACCTTGCGCTCGTTCATTTGGAATTTGAAAGCAATGTGGTAAGTACCTTTTAAGGAAAAGCAATGGAGCCCATTAACAAGTTCTGCCCTAGATCTGGCAAACCAGTAAAACCTGATTCGCTAACCGAATATCGTGGCTATACAGTAGGCTTTTGTAATCCTGGATGTAGTAGCGATTTTGCTAAAAACTTCCAAGCAAGCCCGAACGATACTCAGTATTTTGATGTGCTAATAAAAGAAAAGTTTGGGAAGTAAAAAGTTTGGATTTGGTTAACGCGTACTAGCAGGCATGAATATAAATAAAAGGCTATGTTCGGATTAACTGTTGTTGA
>NZ_CACSIH010000242.1:0-274 GCF_902705805.1 Alteromonas alvinellae
GGTGATCGGAATGGGCCGGAACATGCAGCTTTCAAAACATGACCCAATACTTGCTTACCGATTGCAGAAAAACATAAAAATTGAAAAAACTTTCGAGGTAATAGAGAATCATCTAACGAGGACCAAAGATTGGGTCGATAACACTAACGAAGAAAATTTGCCTTCTTTTGAGAGTATTTCGCGAAGGTTAGAATCTAAATTGGTTGAAAAACTAGCTGGAGATCTTGAACAAGATATTCTCACCGTTGCTAAGGCGTGTTGATCTTTCGTGATT
>NZ_CACSIH010000243.1:0-8512 GCF_902705805.1 Alteromonas alvinellae
CGAATCCCTCACTCTCCGCCAAATACGAAAAACCCGCACTTAGCTGCGGGTTTTTTTATGGGTGAAATATTTTCTGATCTCATCCTGTCTGTATCTTGTAACTACAAAACACTTCATAAAAACCAAGTTATGTCGCGCTTTATTCACAAAAGCTTGATATATATAAAAAGGTTTACAATCAACTGAAATCATTACGGCATTTAAAAGCGCTCTTCTTTTATTTTTATGGCGCTGGTCCTACGCAGTTGGTAGTAATAACAAAAATCGAGAGGACATTATGCAGGCAATGCCCACACTTAATTTACGGGACGGAACAGTTGAGCAAAAAAGACAGGAAATAAAGGCTTATTTCCTCGATTCCTTTGATACCTACGAATCGCTTTTCTCTTGTCTTGCCAATGATGACGTGTTTTATCAACGACCTGAAAAGTTGCGCCATCCGTTAATTTTCTATTTTGGTCATACTGCTACTTTCTTTATCAATAAATTAGTACTGTCTAAAGCAATAAACGAGCGCATTAATCCAAAATTTGAATCGCTATTTGCCATTGGTGTTGATGAAATGAGTTGGGATGATCTCAACGATGAAAATTACGACTGGCCGAAGGTGGAAGAGGTACGTCAATATCGTAATCAAGTGCGCACATTGGTATGCGATTTAATAGATACCATGTCTTTTAGCATGCCTATTGACTGGGAAAGTCCAATGTGGCCCGTTGTTATGGGAATAGAGCATGAACGTATTCATTTAGAAACCTCATCTGTTCTAATCCGACAGCTACCCATTGCATCGGTACGCCCCAGCCCAGAATGGCCTGCATGTAGCACTATGCAAACTAATGCTGAAGCGTTAGAGGCTAATGTTTTAATGACCGTTCCGGCACAGAAAGTCATAAATGACAAAGCGTGGGACAGTGCTTATTACGGCTGGGACAATGAATATGGTTCTCAGCAAGAATCCGTTAGCGAGTTTAGTGCGTCTAAATTTCTTGTAAGTAATGGTGAGTATTTATCGTTTGTGCAAGACGGCGGCTATAACAACGCAAAATACTGGGAGGCTGAAGGTAATAAGTGGCGTGAATATACTAAAGCGCAGCACCCTGTATTTTGGATTAAAAAGGGTGATGAGTATTTATATCGCAGTATGCTTGAAGAGCATCCACTACCTTTAGATTGGCCTGTGGATGTGAATTATCATGAAGCGAAAGCGTTTTGTAACTACTTGAGTGAAAAAACGGGTGAGCTTATCCGTCTGCCGACTGAAAATGAATGGCAAGCGTTACGTCAGCAGGCTGGTGTAACACAAACCGTATACAGCGAAGGCTTTAATATAGCGCTGCAAAAGTATGCGTCGAGTGAACCTGTTAATGTTAATAAGTCCGGCGAATTTTATGATGTTGTTGGCAACGTATGGCAATGGACGGAAACACCCATCTATCCGTTTGAAGGCTTTAACGTTCATCCTTTGTATGACGACTTTACAACACCCACATTTGACAGTAAGCATAACCTCATTAAAGGTGGCAGTTGGGTATCTACTGGTAACGAAGCAATGAAAGATAGTCGTTACGCTTTTAGGCGCCACTTCTTTCAGCACGCGGGGTTTCGGTATGTTCAAGGAAAGCGAGTTATAGCGGTGAACGATTTTGATTATGAAAGTGATACACAGGTTTCGCAATACAGTGAATTCCATTACGGCGACGAGTACTACGGCGTCCCTAATTTTGCTAAAGCCAGTGCGCAGTTTTGTATTGACGCTATGCAAGGGCGTCAACACGCTAGAGCGTTAGATTTGGGGTGTGCCGTTGGTCGGTCCACCTTTGAACTTGCAAAATACTTCGATCATGTCGATGGCATCGATTTTTCTGCACGCTTTATAAAAACAGCGTTTGAGATGCAAGAGCGTGGTGAAATACGCTATAACCTTATAGAAGAAGGTGAACTTACGTCGTTTAAGGCGCGCAAGCTCTCTGCGCTCGGTTTAGATGACAGTGTAGACAAGGTTGCTTTCGCACAAGGTGATGCGTGTAATTTGAAGCCGCAGTACACAGGCTACGACTTGATCTTCTTAGGCAACCTTATTGATAGAGTGTATAGTCCAAGAAAGGTATTAACGGACATGGCCACGCGGCTAAATAAAGGTGGATTGCTCGTTGTCGCCAGCCCCTTTACATGGTTGGAAGAGTATACCGAAAGAAGTGAGTGGTTGGGCGGCTACAAAGATGAAAATGGTGAAACGCTTAGCTCTACTCAGGCGCTTGAAGATGCATTAGGTCAAAGCTTTAAACGAATTGCTGAACCTAAAGACATTCCATTTGTCATTCGAGAAACAAAGCGGAAATACCAACATACGCTTTCTGAATTTAACGTGTTTGAAAAGATAGAGTAACACGGTGTCTTTTAAGGCGTGTGTGCAGTGTAAAGTGGGCGCGGTACGCGTGTAACGTGCTTATAAGTATAGTAGATTTCAGAAGGCCTTTAGCCAATAGTAAATGCGTAAGGCTATATAAATAGGATAATGTGAAGGTGAGCAACGCGCTAAGCCATTTCCCCGTGTTCAACGCTATGCAAAGCGAGTTTATGCCTTACAAGGATGTATGGCAGGCACCTTCTCACCTGAAACTCGATCAAACTCGTCTTAAATATTCAGCGATATTTCGCCGCTTTCAGGGCGCGTCTTCATCTCAAGCGAACGTTGTCGCGTCTCAGCGAGACCCTATTCCAATGTGGATAGCGGATATGGACATCCCGCCTTGTGATGAAATTCTCAGCGCGATTACACAAAACCTTCGCTCTACTTATGGATATCAGTCCCTTGATATCGGTGACGCGGTAGAAAAACGGTTTGAGCGTACCACGCAAAAAAGTAGTCGCTTTAAAGTAGAAAGTGGCGATGTTGTGGATGTTGCGAGCGCAATAGGAGCAATAGACGTTGCGCTTCACACTTTTTGCCAACCTGGTCAAAAAGTCATGGTTTTAACACCAACCTATTCCCCTTTAACAGAGACTATTCATAATAACGGCTTAACGCCAGTATCTATTCCAGTCATTCAAAACACGCGTCAAATTCAGACTAAGCTTTCTGAAGTTGCCGCGACAAAGGATAGCGGCAAGAGTCGTCAGGAAGACGTCGAAGGTTCTCACGCAACTATAGATACTTCAGCCTTCGATAGTGCTGCGGCTGCATTTGTGATTTGTCATCCTAATAACCCTACAGGTACAGTGTTAAGTGCAGAAGAGCAGCTTGTTATTTTGAGCTTCTGCGCCAAGAACGATATTTTAATCATCACTGATGAGGTGCACAGCGAGTTTGCATTTAACTCGTCAAATGAACCAACGCTAATCCCCATGTTTGGTGCAGAGGTAAGCAATAAGAGAGAGAGGCGCCAAGAAAGTCAAAACGGTGGTAACATCCATACTCATCAACTGCCACGCATTATCCACATCAATAGCGTATCCAAGGCGTTTAACCTAGCGAGTATTCCAGGTGCATCGTATGCGGTCATTAAGGATAAAACGATCAGAGAGACGTTTGCCCAAGCTATTAATAGCAGGCACCTGAACGCAAGTAATTTAGGAAAAGTTGCGTTGATTGCCGCCTATGAGAAGGGAAGTACTTGGTTAGACAGCGTAAAATGTGCGTTGAGCTTCAACCGAAAGCTTGTTGTGCGCTTCTTTGAGCACTATGGTTTATCTGTTAATTATACAATGGGCAGCGCTGGTTATTTCTTGTGGCTAGACCTTTCAACGTTCCCTTCGCATTTAAAACAGCCGAACAGTATCGCTTCTGTGGATGAAGCTCCTTTAGGTGACGCTTCTCGTCAACCTCTCAAATATTCACCCGTGACCACTGTTGAAGGATGCATTGAGCGAGGCGTGATAGGTAACGACGGCGCGCCCTTTGGTTCTCCACACCATATTAGGCTAAATTTAGCCTGTCACCCTGCGGTTGTAGAAACCGCGCTGCAAAGACTGTGCTTTATTTCTTAGCGTAGCTTAACTCGCATCTGTTGATCGACAGTCAATTTTATTCTAAATATTAGAATAATAATCTCAAATATATGACATTTTATTTCTATTAAAGAGGATTAAAATGGCCTTATTAAATAATTAGCCCTTAACACATGTTCTATCGCCCAGCGTTACTCCTGTTGGGCAGAAGAGTCAGTGGCGGCTTACGGTTATAAGGAATGCAAGATGATGTATTTGAGAAAAGCGAATGAAAGAGGAAAAGTGAACTTTGGCTGGCTAAAAAGCCAACATAGCTTTTCGTTTGGAAACTATTATGACGCAAAACATATGGGGTTTTCAGCGCTACGGGTTATCAATGACGATGTTGTTCAGGCCGGTAGAGGTTTTGAAACCCACGGTCACAGAGATATGGAAATAATTTCATATGTTGTGAGCGGTGCTTTAAAGCACAAAGATAATACCGGTAATGAGTACGTAGTGCCTGCGGGTGACGTGCAAGTAATGAGTGCAGGTAAGGGTATTATGCATTCGGAGTTTAACCCTTCTACTGAAGAGCCTGTTAACTTTCTGCAAATTTGGATTGTGCCCAATGAAAAAGGCGGTACGCCCAGCTATGCGCAAAAAACCTTTGGCACACAGGCGGGTGGAAATAACCATGATTCAAAGCTTGAATTATTAGTAAGTGATAACGGTGGGGAAGGGTCATTACGCATTAAGCAAAATGCGGCAATCAGCCGTTTAACATTGGAAGCTGGCGAAACATGGGAGCATGGCACTGAAGACCAAAAGGGTTACCTTCATATGATTAGCGGTAATGTACAGGCTGTGGTAGACAGTGAAACGAATGCAGTTGAAATAGGGGCAGGCGATGCTTTGGGTATTTATGAGCAAGACATCATTCGTCTGAAAGCCTCAGAGGAAAGTGTGGCCTTGTGGTTTGAATTACCTAAATAGCTGTCTAAAAGTAATCTAGATCAATAATTTAGTTTCAAATTGTGTATCTCTACTTCACGAATGCTTATCTCGTGGTATGATGACTTGAATAAGACTAAAGGCTGGCAATAATTCTCATTAATGAGTTTTATCAGTCTTTAATCCAGTTGTATATAAAACTGAAGTCAGTGAGATACTAGAGTGATAAAAATAATCCTAGCAGATGACCATGATTTGGTCAGAACAGGGATACGCCGGATTCTGGAAGACGTAGACGATTTTACTATCCTCGCAGAAGCGAAGAACGGTGAAGACGCGGTACTTTTGTGCCGAAAAAATGCGCCAGATGTGGTACTCATGGACGTGAATATGCCCGGTATTGGTGGACTGGAAGCGACAAAGAAAATTGTTCGTATTTCTGAAAATACGCGTGTTATTTGTGTTTCAATGCACAAGGAAAGTCCTATTCCAATGCAAGTTATGGACGCAGGCGCATACGGTTTTCTGACAAAAGATGCAGAGCCAGACGAAGTAATACGCGCTATCCATAAAGTTGCGGCAGGACAAAAGTATGTTGATCAAGAAGTGGCCAATAGCATAGCCATAGGTAAGTTATTGCCTAGTTCGGATAATCCGTTTGACGAGCTATCGAGTAGAGAACTTACAATAGCAATGCGATTAACCGAAGGTCACAAAGTGCCGGATATAGCCCGAGAACTCAGTATTAACTCAAAAACGGTTAATACTTACCGTTACCGAATGTTTCAAAAGTTAGGCGTAAATTCTGATGTAGAGCTAACGCACTTGGCCTATCGTCATAAGCTTATCAATCCTAACACCTTTTAAGCGTCACTAGACGCGCAACGTCAAAGTGATTATGTCTGCATTTGATTCAGCAGCATTTCTTAAGAATCTAACCTCTCAACCTGGCGTGTACCGCATGTACAATAGTCAGGAAGAGGTTATTTACGTAGGAAAAGCCAAAAACCTTAAAAAGCGCGTATCAAGCTATTTTCGTAGTAATCTTGATAACGCCAAAACGCGTTCGCTAGTTAGTCAGATTGCGAACATGGATGTCACGGTTGTAAACAGCGAAACCGAAGCGTTCTTGCTTGAGAACAACTTCATCAAGAAATACAAACCGCGTTACAACGTGGTCATGCGTGACGACAAGTCTTATCCCTTTATCTTCTTATCCGACCACGAACATCCAAGGCTTTCTTTTCATCGCGGCCCTCAAAAGAAAAAGGGCGAATACTTTGGCCCATACCCCAGTGCGTGGTCGGTGCGAGAAAGCTTGCGTTCAATGCAGCGAATTTTCCCCGTACGTCAGTGCGAGGATAGCTATTACCGAGCTCGCAGTAGACCTTGTCTTCAGTATCAGATGCAGCGCTGCAGTGCGCCGTGTGTAGAAGGCTATGTGAGCGATGAAGAATATAACGAGCAGGTCAATTTCGCGCGCTTGTTCTTGAAAGGCAAAAACCAGCAAGTGATTGGTGGGCTGGTGGAAAAAATGGAAAAAGCCAGCGAAGCGTTAAACTTTGAAGCAGCGGCTCGTTACCGCGATCAGATAAACGCGCTAAGAAAAGTGCAGGAACGACAGTGGGTTGCCGGTACCCAAGACGAGATGGATGTGTTTGGGTTTGCGTTAAAAGGCAATATGGCGTGTATTCAGGTAATGTTTATTCGCGAAGGGCAACTGTTAGGCAGCAAGGCCTATTTTCCTAAAGTACCTAATACTGCCGATGAGCAAGAAGTTTTTGAATCCTTCTTTCTGCAGTTCTATTTGGCCGGCAACAAAGTGATCCCGAAGCAAATAGTGTTAAGTAACACCTTAAGCGATGAAGATGCTATAGCAGAGGTGCTTGCTAGTGAGGCAGGGCACAAAGTGCATTTCTTTAAAGGGGCGAGAGAAGAGAAACGTAAGTACCTGCAACTTGCTCAGTCAAATGCACAAACTGCATTAGATGCTCAATACAGCCAGCAAAAATCTGTTTTCGCACGCTATCTCGACTTAGAAGCGGCTCTGGAAGTTGATACGCCTATTCAACGCATTGAGTGTTTTGATATATCACATACGTCTGGCCAGCAAACGGTGGCTTCGTGCGTAGTATTTAATCGTGAAGGTCCGCACAAAAGTGACTATCGCCGATATAATATAGAAGGCATTACCCCAGGTGATGACTACGCGGCCATGGCTCAAGCGTTGAAACGTCGCTACAAATCAGTAAAAGAAGTGCAAAAAATTCCAGACCTTCTATTAATTGATGGTGGCAAAGGCCAGCTTGCCCAAGCAGAAGCGTTTTTTGAAGACTGGCCGCATGACAAAAAGCCAATGCTCTTAGGTGTGGCAAAAGGGACTACCCGTAAGCCTGGTTTAGAAACGCTAATTCTAGCTGGTAGTCATCAGGTGCTTCCCATGGACAGTCATTCGCCAGGGCTTCACCTTATTCAGCACATTCGCGATGAGTCACACCGATTTGCCATTACCGGGCATCGCAACCGACGTCAAAAAGTTAAAACCACGTCTAGTTTAGAAAGCATACCGGGTATTGGCGCTAAACGAAGACAAACGCTGCTTAAATTTATGGGGGGCTTACAAGGCCTTAAAAAAGCCAGCAAAGATGAGATTGCGAGCGTACCTGGTATTAGCCCTGAGTTGGCGGATACCATTTATGATCATCTTCATCAATAAATGAATGAGTAACAAGCATTACATTGCAAATTAAGGTAATGTGTTACAAAAATGAAAGATGCAGAGCTTATACGCTACCGCGCTAAAACGCCCATAGAGGCATAACACCGAGACGTACTTTTTATGTGGACTGTTCCAAACTGTATTACTTTATTCCGAGTAATCCTTATTCCTGTATTTGTAGTTGTATATTTTCTTGATTGGCGCTGGGCACACGAGGCGGGCGCGTTTATTTTTTGGCTTGCCGCCATTACCGATTGGTTTGACGGCTATTTAGCAAGAAAACTACAGCAGTCCACACCCTTTGGTGCGTTTTTAGACCCAGTTGCTGATAAGCTGATTGTGGGCGCTGCTCTTCTTATGATTACTCATAGTTATGCAAATCTTTGGATCACGTTGCCATCTATAGCGCTATTGGTTCGTGAGATTTATGTTTCGGCGTTGCGTGAATGGATGGGGTCGAATGGCGTAAGAGATGCGGTTAAAGTGTCTTTTATAGGTAAAGCAAAGACAACTGCGCAAATGTTAGCCTTAATTGGTTTACTTTCAGGCTTAGAAACCTTTATGGGCGTAACAATTTATTGGGTTTCTTTGGGGTATATTCTTTTATATTTCTCTGCAGTGCTGTCAATTTGGTCAATGTTTGTTTATACAAAAGCAGCGTGGCCACACCTTCGAAGTGGTGCTACAAAGTAGAATTGATCGCGGTTTAATCAAAGTGAATAAAAAAATAGCAAACGATCATAAAAAACCGCATTTATCTCAATTTAAACGCTTTTTTGTGTTGACAGTTTTGAATGGGTAGGTAGAATGCACCCCACATTTCGAGAGGACATCAACCAAACGAAATGGTCGATTAAGACATGCGGGAATAGCTCAGTTGGTAGAGCACGACCTTGCCAAGGTCGGGGT
>NZ_CACSIH010000243.1:8521-92167 GCF_902705805.1 Alteromonas alvinellae
GAATCTCGTTTCCCGCTCCAATCTTTTAGAGATGAGTTTTAATCACGCGCCAGACGCATCTGGCGGAATGGCAGAATGGCTATGCAGCGGATTGCAAATCCGTCTATCTCGGTTCGACTCCGGGTTCCGCCTCCAAACGCTGCAACGCAGCATCAGGTTCTACGCCTGACACCTTTGCTGAAAAGCAACCCGATGCCCGGGTGGTGAAATTGGTAGACACAAGGGATTTAAAATCCCTCGCTGGTAACAGCGTGCCGGTTCAAGTCCGGCCCCGGGCACCATTATTTTTCTAATAAAATCAACAACTTACGCAGATTTCATTTTTTCATGTGACTCAGATGTGACCATATCGATAAGATTCGATACTCGTTCACTCATTCCTGGCATCTCATCATCCATCCATCTGCCGTAATGTTTTTCGAACATCATAATGGAAGTGTGACCCATTTCTCGCATGATCCATCTCTCAGGTGCACCAGTCGTTAATAATCTACTAGCGAATGTGTGACGAGCCTGATTAGGTCCACGATATCGAATGTTGAGTTTCTTAAGAAACGCTTCGAAGAATCTCTCTGCTACACGTGCACTATTTATATAAGGCTCTAGTGTGAATGTGTCAGGGAATACGAAAGTGAGACTTTCCTTCTTCTTTCTACGTTTATCTGATTGAGTGACTTCAACCGTATGCTTACGGTTCATCTTTGAGATACTTTGTTGAGCCAATAATATCTCTTTAGCTTGTCTGGTTAAGTGGACGGTTCTAACGCTGCCTTTTGTCTTTGGTACTTTATAGTCACCACGAACAACAGCACGCTTAATGTAAACCTCACCTTTAACTAGGTCGATATCTTCCCAAGCCAAACAAAGCCATTCAGAAATACGTACACCAGTGTGACAAGCGAAGAGGAACGCGTTGCGTTCTGACTCGCGTGAAGTTTCAGCTTTACCTATTCTAATCAACTCTTCAGTTGTGAATGGATCAGCATTGTCTTCAGAGTCGCGCTCTAAGTTCTTAACATGCTCTAATGGATTGAACTCGATAACTCGGTCAGCCATAGCATCTTTAAAGGCGCCACGTAACGGTGTAAGAATATCGTTTATAGTCTTGTTCGTGAGCTGGCCTAGATCTCTACTGCGCCAACGTTTCACTTCTGACTGCATTAGTGAGTCTATGCGCCTGTTACCAAACTTAGGCTTAAGGTAGTTCTCTACGGTACTCTTGTAGCCACGAAAGGTTTTAGGTGCATATTCAGATTCCTTGGTTTCAAGCCAAGTATCTAATGCTTCAGCAACAGTAGGTATTATTGCTGCTGGCTCAAACAGATCTGCTTTCTTAGAGTCAGGGAAGTGGTTACGGTAACTGAATATCTTGGTCGCAATTTCGTGAAGTACTACGTTCCTTTTATTAAAGGCCCACTTCACATTAGCTTGCGTAGCTTTAAGGTTCTTGAGAGTTTCACGACAACGTACACCTTTATAGTAGAAATCTATAACAATAGATTCCCCGCGTAAGTGTACGCCATCGTAGTCCTTTACAAATTCACTAAGCGGCTTCGCCATCTAATTCCTCAAACAGTTCATCAAGTCTTTCATAATGATACATGATCACACCGTGAACTTTCTTCCAATGAATGCCTTCTTGTAATTTACCTGCAAGTCTGCGCTTTTGGAGATTGTGGTAAGTAAGGCCTTTCAACTCTTCTAATACTTTTGGGTAAACCCAACCTAGCTTAATGTATGTAGCTTTCATATAATGCGCCCCTTATTGCGCTATGAGGAAAATAATGAGTAATAAAAGAACTGGCTACAAACGAGTAGCCAATGTATTTAGCTGGATAGGTACAGCATGGGTTTTAGGTGCTGGAATCGTTACACTGATTATTCAGCTTTTCGATATAAGCGGGTTTCGTCAAATGGGTGCAGATAAAGCACTTACTGCTTCTCTACTATTTATAGTAGGTGCAGTTATCGTCTATGCTATTCCCCAAGGACTGTACCTATTAGGTTGCTATCTTGCGGATGGCTTCAAACCAGATGACAGCAAACAGTGGTAGGTTTAAAGCACAGCTTTAAGTAAATCTACCTGTTCATGCGTCAGTTCAATAGTAACTGGCGTAAGAACGTCTTTACCTGTGATACTGACAGTTACACCTTCGTAGTTAGCCCAACCAGTGCGCTGCACTAAACAACCTTGTATCTCAGTGTAGCGATGAGTTACCGTTACATCTTGCGACTCTACCTCTATTTCTTGTGGAGTTTCTGTTGAACTTAATACAGTTGAGCCACACTGATTACAGTTATAATAAGCTTCACCATCAGGTAAATTACGTTGATGAGCAAATGACTGTGACTTGTCCCTCGAATCATCGACAGACATCACTTCCCAGTTCCCACAAAGACACTCTATGGTTCTATCTCCACTCATACGTCCTCTCTAATACGTAATGCAACGGGGTGGAATGGGCAACCGTCTGCAGTAAGGTTAAAGAATTGGACTGTAAGATACTTGCCAATGTTTTGCTCACCATTGATTGCGTGCTCATGTTTTTCATCTGCATTGCCTGGGGCTGTGACAGAAAACTCAACACCTTTATTGGTTCTACATTTATAGATACCAACTTCAGTGCCTAGTCTACGATTTGGTTTGCCTTTTTCTAGGTCAATGATTTCAAACTCTGCATCTTGGAACGTCTTCACTTTCATTAATGACTTGGAACGTTTGCCTTGCTCGTAACCAATACCATACTGACGAACTATAGTACCTTCGTAACCTTTTGACAGGTATAGAGCGTGACGTTCATCAAGGCTTTGCTGATCTTCAACTTTACGTGAAGCAAGTGGCGACCAGTGCAACGCACATTGGGCGCAGTCTGCTGCCATGAATAAACGCATTACTTTCTCTGAACGCTCCGAGTAACATACATCAAAGTCAGTATCATACACATGGTAGTGCAGGTTAACTGAATCAGGTTGTGGCTTCTTAATTAGTGAGCCAATGTTTTGAAGTGACTCGCCATGTAGGTACAGTTCCCCGTCAAGCGTAGTTCCTGACCAGATACCTTTGTCATACATACCTTGAAGATCTTTAGATATGTGCTCAACAGTCAGTAACTTGCCTTGGCGTGAGTACAACTGAACCTTACCATCTACTACTGTAGCTAACATTCTGTGACCATCTAGCTTAGGTTGCACCGCAACAGGGAAGTCCCATTGCTTAACCTTCTCGATAGGCTGCGCTAACATCGGCTTAATTAAACCAAGGCCATTAGTAGCTACTGAGCCTTCTTCTGGTTTGGTTTCGGTGTACCCGTTGTCAATCTTCTTCGCAACTTTGCTACGAGCTTCGGACACAGCTTGTTCAAGGTAGGTGGTTTCGTTGGCTCGGCCAATGTTCTTTCCTGCTGCATACTCTGTTTCAGTGATTACTTCTTTGCCACCAATGACCTTTGCTGCCGCTACAGTCATAATGGCGCAATGCCCTTCATCTTCTACACGTACACCCCATGTTCCAATTTTACCGTTGGAGTGTGCTTTGTAGAGTAGTTGTTCAAACGATGGGTTCATAGGCTTCCTTCATGGCTGGTAATGACTTCGCGGCTTGTAATGTCGCCGCCTTCTATAAGAAAGGATTCGTCGTTATCCATTTCTTTCTGTACTAAAAGTTCGGCTTCAGCAGGACTCTCTGCTTCTACTATCACATAGCCGCCAACTTCTAGGTTCACCGACACACGATGTTTCTGTTTCATGGTTTTCCTTAGTGATAATAAATTTCTTTCATCTCAAGTCGGGCATACCCGTCCTTGAGTTCTAGTTGGTACTCGGCACCTTCAATGAGATCAGCATTTTTAACTGCTGCTTCAATTGCTAGGAAATTGTCCCAAGCCTGGGACTCTGGCCAAGTAGATGCGTATTTACGGTAGAACTGTCTAATGCCTTTGCGCATGTAGGCAAGGGCGTACTTAGTGAAGTCCTCAAAACTACTAGCGGTGTAGTTATCCGACTCTCTTCTACAACTGTTTCTAGCTAGTTCAATGATTGCAAGGAAGTCTTCATCGAATATGTGCTTGTGAGTTATCGGTACTTTTCTTTGTTCAGCACTTCGTGCGTATATGTCGTATAGTTCAACCAAGTCACGTGATAACCCTACTTCTGTAATTACGCTCGAATACCTTACTCTTACGGCCCATGCTACTGCGATAGCTGACAACTCATCTTCTACTGAACCAATGGCATTAATGCCGTTTACGTGTTCTACGTAGTCATGTGCGAGTAGGGTTCCTGTACCTGTGTCTAACGTTAAGTAGCTTTTTGGTATCTGTTTCTTGTCTCTAAGACCTAGTTCACCCGTTACTGGGCAGGTTTCGCATATAAGTGTTGAGCGTAGTTGGATCATGGTTTTCTCCAGATACAAAAAAGCCACCTAATAAGGTGGCTTGTCGTTTAAATTGATTTACTTACTAAGCAACTAGGTCTTTCAACTTGTCGCGCATGTTCACTGCTAACACTTCGTCTTTTACAGCTTGGTCTGCTTTTGCCTGTTGTTCTCTAGCTTTTTCAGTTAGCTGTTTACGTTTGGCTTCGGCATTTTTGCGTTGCTTCTGCGCTTTAATTGCAGCGCGGTCACATAGCTTTGTGGCTGATTTAAGAAGGGTAGATACAGAAATATTGAACATGATTTTTTACTCAGTAAGGAAGGAATTTAAGAATGGGTGACACGACCTAAAGGGGTCTTTAAATCTGCTTAACAATTTGCTGATTCTGGCTAGTGTCATCGCCTAGCTTGATGCCTATGAGGACATCCAACTATGAGGTTAGGGCTTTCCAGATCTGACCGTGTGGTGAGTCAGTTAAGATTTCGTTCCACTGTTGAGCCAGTGTTTGAATCTCTTTCTGGGCATGTGAGTCGATACGTTGATTGTATGCTCGTTTCCATGCGTTTAATGAAGCGGTCACATAATAGCTTGTAAGCATGTTCTGTGGCAAGAGGCTTCTTACTTGTTCTGGTGCAAAACCATCTTTAATGTCTTCATCGTAATTCTGACCGGCAGCTACTGTTCGGGAACGACTGAACACTGCCATAGCTTTGCTGTCTGGATGAATGTCACCGCTACCTTGCTTAATCGAACCGTCAGGACGACTACGCCACTCTTTTATATGGTAGAACTCAGGCATGTCATCCACGTATCTACGTGACACTTCATTGTAGGTAGTGCCGACCATGTGCTTAAAGCGCTGACGAGCAATGAAGATAGGAATAGTTTCACGCATCGTTACGTCAATGAAAGCAGGGTCTAGTTCAATTTCTGGTTCCCATGCCTGATACTGCGCTGGATTTAGTGTATCTACTTCTGGCATTAATGCTTTGGCACAATGAGGTACTTTTTCAAATAAGAAGTTGATAACAGAGTCACGGTACTCAGGTGTAATCATTCCCATGCGAAGAATGTTAACCCAACCGAATAACGAAGTTCTGAACTTGAACTCACCTGTTTCAAGATTGGTTCTCCATACTGCTGAAGCAATATGTTCAGGGTCGATATTGAGTAGGTTAATGAAAGGTTGGTCTGCAATCAGCGTGAAACGCACATGACTGAACGGAGTCCAGTGCCGGTGATCGGCAAGGTAATGTACCAGACCTTCATCTGAACCTTTTGGTTTATCTTTGCGGAACGTGAATACGCTTGATTCTTTGTCCATTGAGACACGCGCTGCGTTTACGCAGAGCAGGTCGTCATTATTATGTAGTACTAACTCAGCCTTCAATTTTCTTCTCTCAGTTCGTGGTAAGTGCCGTTAATAAGGTCTTGGTATTGGTCAATTGGAACCAAGGCCCATTTGGGTTTTCGTTTGTGCGTGATCACCATAGTCACATCTTCGTCTTCGGGAGCAATGCCCTGACGTAACGTGTCGAAAGGGATAGTAGGTGCGTCAATACCTAGACGAGGAATGTCACGAATTTTGTGTTGGGTGATCTTGGCGTAAACCATCTGCTCACTAATGCCTAGCGCTTCTGCCATCTCAGGAGGGCTGTAACACTCTTTCCAAAGGACTTTAAGGCTTTCTATGATCTGCTCTTCACGCTTCTCTGAGCCGCTTGGCAGCTTCCAAAGCTTGCGTCTACTCCATATTGTGTCTTTGGTTACACCGAATATGAATGCGATTTCTGAGTCAGATTTACATTTGTTAATGAGGTCTTCGATCTCGGCTCTATCCGATTCGAAAGGTGGTTTGCGGAGAATAGGGGGGAATGTTCTGTTCATGTGGGACTTATAGAAGTGGTGGAACAGAGCATTCCCTGTTCCACTTAGTGTGGAAAGGGTTTAGCGCATACGTTGTGCGCGTAAGTATTTCTCATAGTCTGTGGCGCAATCTGCATCACAGAAAAGTTTCTGGTCTTCAACTGGCTCTTCGCAATTATGACAACTGCCTTTAGCTAGTAAAGTTGGTTTAGCGTTAGCGCGTGCGGCAGCAATAGCGCGTTGACGGGATTCTTCTTCAATGGCTGAAGCTTTATCAACTGGATCTGCAAACATAATGACCTCATGCAGTAAGTGGTAAGATTTCGTTTTCTTCGTTCTTCACGAACTCCAATGCACCAAGTTGCGTTAACAACTTATACGCCTGGTCTTCGTTCCAAATGTGCTTGTATGGGGTAGCCAGCCAACCAACACTCAGTAAGTGCTTTCTATTGAATCCGTCAATTAGGGTCTTGTGGTGCTTGTTTAAGGTATTAACCATGTCCTTCTGAAACTGAGGGTCTGTGACCTCAATCTCTTCAGATTTCATGTATGGCTTACCAAAATCGTCAATCCCGAAAACAGCAATAAATACAGTCCATTTGTGCCGAATATTCGAAATGAGTTGGAAAGTGTCCTGTGTCATGGGGATTAACTGAGAACTAGTTAATGATAGGAACTGACACGGACCTTGTGCAGGAACACAACCGATAGCTGTGTTTTTTAGCCGTGCTCTGGCAAGAGCTTCGGCCTGTTTCAGCGGGTTAAACTTCTTCCGCTTGCGCATAACAGTACCTGTTTAAATTATAAAATCAAGGGGAAAAGCCCTACAAACGTAGGGCAATCCGGTTTACGCAGCTTCTGCTTCTGTTAAAAAGTCTTTGATAACTGCTTTGATAGTGCTCTGGTCGGCACCATTTGGTAGTTCGATTTCGTCTTTCCAAGTCGGGTAGAAAAGTGATAGTTCACCACCTAAGCCAACACTGTCATGTTGTATCTCAGGTAGGTCTTGCCACTCCATACACTCCACTAGGTTGCTGTTCAACCACTCAACTGCCGCTAGGTCGTCACGTACTAAGAAGTACTGGGCATCGTGGATGTGGGCTACTGGTAGAATGTCGTATCGGAAGTCTGAATCGAATGTGCGCTCTTGCAACTCAATGCCAGCGCGATTGTTAAGCAAGCCGTAAGATTGGCCAAGTGCGTTACCTGCGGTACGTCCTTCTGATTTAGCTTCGTAAGGGGTTCTAGATGAGCCCATCAAACATTGCTTAATCACTGGCGTTCTTACTCTTAGACCGAAAGCGACTGTGACGTAACCGTCGATAGCAGCCTGGTCAATCTTCTCTTGAACCCAATTATCTGACCACTCATATAAGCGGTGATAGTTGCGCTCAATAGACTGTGCTTCTTCTTTGGTTAGTCCAAGGCCCATCAATCCGTGGTATGTCCCACCATAGGTGAGTAGGAATGTTGGTGACTTAGACTTCTGCCTGAACTCAGGGTATTTCTTCTTGATACTGTTAATCGACTCAACGGAGTTGGGGTCGATGTCGAGCATGTTGTTTCCAAAGTACCCGTAAGCCCGTAGACAGTGCCCATCGTAACCATCGGTATAAACCTTTAGCTTCTCTGGGTCTTTAGTGGTTAAGGCTGAAATGCGGTCTTCTAGTGAAGCAAAGTCTGCTCCCATGAATACCCAGCCTTCAGGTGCTGCAAAGCACGACTTAACCAGTTTTGCATACGTTGCCCCTGTTGAGGGAATGTTCTGCATGTTCGGGCCTGACGAACTAAGTCGGCCTGATACTGTACCGCCAATGTTAAAGTTACCATGCAAGTAGTAGTGCCCGTCAGACTTAAGAACGGCACCTTCAAATGCTTTGATAAACGTACCCAAGATCTTATCTGCGTCAAAGAACGCAACGCAGGTCTTAAGTAACTCTTTAATGTCTTCACGCTCGGTGACTGCGTAAAGCTTCATTAGCGTTTCACCACCGCAAGCTCCTGCACCACTATCGGTTTTATCGATAATGTCGAACTGCAAGTAGTTATACAGGAAGCGCTGCATCATCGGATTTGAGTTAGGGTTGAAGACGATGTGTTCAAAGTCTTCTATTGGTTTAACCTTTGTCTTCAATTCCGCGTTGCGCTTATTCATCGCTGCTTCACGTTCTAGGTACACGAACTGTTCAATGTCAGGGTGTGACTGAAGCACCTTGTGACATCGAGCAATCTCTTTCTCTAGCACGCTACGTGCATATTTGACCTGCGCCATATCAATAGGCATACCGGTCAATTCCATCTGCAGTACGACTTTCACGGAAGGTTTTAACATCTTCTCGTAAACGTCCAACTGATTGTCTTTGACCATAGTTGGGTAATGCTTATTAAATACGTACCAAGTAGCTAGAGTGTCCTTGAGCTGGTATACCTCAAGTTGCTCTTTGGTTAGCTTGGTAATGTCTGTCACATCTTCGGCAAAGTTGCCTGTGAACTCATGCGATTGGTCTTTCAAGCCAAGGCTGTTACCTGCACAAGAGTTTGTGGCCACATAAGTAATTAACTTAGTGTCATCGAAATTACGGGTAAGTACTTCGATCCCTTGTTGCTTACCAATCTCGTCAAGAAGGCCACTCATAAACAGTGTATTTATGAGTATTTTCATATCGAAGTTGGCGTTGTGATAGATGCACTTACCGCGATAAGTAAAGAAGAAATCTTTAAGCAGCTCTCTCACTTTACTGTTTGGTTCGTGGTAATCATCACACCAGATAACTACGCCGTTATGTTGATCCCAGGCAAAGCCAATAGTCACAACACCGGTTTCCCAGAACTTAAGACTCAGCGTTTCGGTGTCAACCGCTAACGCGTCATACTGCTTAAGGTCTTGGAGTACAGAATAGACCTCATTAGGGTCACGTATGTATTTCGCTGAGTGAATGATGTTAGTACCAATTTCTTTGTACTGTCCTTTACTCACATCAGCTAGGGTTTTAAGGCCCATGTCCAGTTTGTCTTTCAGGTCTGGGTTATAGAATAGGGCAGAGTAGTTCACACCAAGTATGACCTGCATATCCGTGTAACCATCTACGATGCACGGTAACGCATAGCCGTGGTGCGGCTCTGCTTTCTTCTCACCTGTTAATACTTTGAAGTACTCAGCATCAGGTACATATAAGTACTTAACGCCTTGTTCTTTAAGTATCGGCATAAGGTCTTGTAGGTAAGCACGCATTACCTTTACAGGGGCTTTCTTACCTTTCGGGCCGTATACCAAGTCAAACGCTATTACGTCCTTTGGTTTAATACCGAGGGAACGTAACGGCTGAATGTAGTTTGTCTCCATTTGAGACTGTTTAAGTGACGAGCTCTTTATAAGAATCGCAACCTTAAACTCTGTGTTATCTCTGAAGATAATGTGTTGCATGTGTTATGCCTTTAGCGTGTTAAGAATCAACTGCATCTTTAACAACTTCACGCCTTCGGCACTTTCCTCAAGGTACTGCGAAACCTCTATCTCATTTAGTGAAGGCTCAACACTGTCGATCTTCTCTGGTAAAGCGGATTTCACACAATCGGGGAATAACAAATGTAAATCGGTTGAGTTACCTGCCTTGTTTAGTGTCTGGTTTATATAACCATTCACTTCATGTTGGCGGTAGGTATGTCGTTCCCATTCGTCACTGTGGCCTTGAAACTCATCAACGAGTGAAGCGTGTAGTCTTCGTAATTGGAAAGGCTGTAGCTTTGCTAGGGAGTGAATGAAAGGCTCTCCGCGAAATCTGAACCCGGCAACAGAGTCAGTTTTTTCCCTTTGAGCCAATGCAATTCTATCTACAACCTTTTGCCGCGATGCGTGGAACGCATCTAAAATCAATTGCTGAATTTGTTGCTGTGCCTGTACTTTCCAGTAGCGATTAGGCGACTTCTGATTTGAGTGCTGTTGCGATGTCAATGCGTTCTTCTCCAAGGTAATGTGGTGGGAGTTCCCCGCACATAACTATTTCCATAGAAGGACGGGACGTTGCTACATAAAGTAAACGGGCTACATCATCTGCGTTTTCGCACGTACCAATGTCACTCAGGTCAATAAAGACTTTGCCGTAAGTAGAACCTTGGGATTTGTGGACAGTAGATGCGTAGGCAGGGCGCAAGTCACCCCATTGATCTTTCACTTCGAAGTACTTCTTCCAGTTCTTCTCACTGGCTAGTTTCTTCAATAGCATTTTGACCTTCCATCGCTCAATTGGGACGAATAGGTCTTGACGCTTTTTAAGGTTAACTAAGTAACCCTCTACGCCATCTATTACGGTTGTCGATACGTCTTTAACCTGTACCGCTACGTCAGTGCCATAGCAGATGTTTTCAGAGTTAGGTTCCATAATAGGCTTGTTTGTGATGAGCGTTTCACCTTCGGTTATTAACTCATTAACGCCACGACACTCACGAATAAAGCTGTTGTAAGCTGATACGCGGTTGTTAGTCCAAGCCAGAACTTTAGCTGACTGATCTGGTACAAATGAGTGGTGACGGAAAGTGTTTCGAATGTCTTCTTCGAACTCTGCAGGGGAAACGTGCTTAACAGCGAAACCATCAGTAATCAGTGGTTTAAATTGACCTGTGTGCACGGTTTCACGGTATTGCCCAGATAGTTCTGAGATAGTGCCGTTGTTACGCATAATCGTTTCAAGGCGTACCGTAGGTATGCCTGCATCGAAGATAGGGGACTTCTCTGCGTTGACGCTAATAAGCTGTGCAGGATCACCCATGTAAAGTACTTTGCAATCGGCTGCTAGGTAGTCGATGTACTCTTTTAGTTTGTCATCAATGAAACTGGCTTCATCAATGATAATAAGCTGGTTGTATAACTTCTCTGCTCGCTGACCTGGTTGCAAACTTGTCGTACCATCGGCCCAATTGTTTCGTAGGATTAAGCCAAGGTGACTATGAATGGTCAGGGGGTCAATGCCCATAGTTTCTGACAATACGCGTGCAGCTTTTCGCGTGGTCGCTGTAATAGCGATGCCTTCGAACTCAGGCCATTTCTTGCCTAGTAGTTCGTAAGACTCTTGAAACTTGCTGAAGTTATCGAGCAGATACGATACAAGCGTTGTTTTACCTGTACCCGCGTAACCTTCTAGAACGAACTCATGTTGTTCAGGGTCTAGAAGAAAAGAAATGATTGAACGGATCGCCTTCTCTTGGCAATCGTTTAAAGTGAGTGCCATGAGGCTTCCTTGTTAAAAATACCGCACAAGGGGCTTTTGGGTCATCTAGGGAAGATGGCCCCAAGTACGGTGAAAGTGGTTAATTAAGTAATGCCATAATTAGTGCTGCCACTAATATTGCGATGGTGACTTGGTAGGCATTTATGTATCTTTTGAGTCTGTACCTACTGGTAATCAGGATAGTGTAGAGGTGCTCTAAATCACTGCGAGGTAAATCTCTTGCTCTTACTTTTGCAGCCTCTGAAAACTGTTCATACTTCAAATCGAATTACCTTACCTCGCTTAGGAGTAAATTCTTTGTCACCTTCGATAATCCAATAAACAGGAACATCTAAGGGAATCCACTCATTTTCTAGGTCGAACCAACCGTCACTGAATATCACTAAAGCTTTTGGCTTATTTGTGTGTGCGTATTCAAGGACGGGTTCAATGCTTGTGCCACCGTCACCTACGAGTTGTATCTCTAAAACGTCAGCCGCTTCTTTGATAGTTGTCTCTGTGGTGATTTCAGTGTTGAAACCCAAAACCTTAGTCTGCGTAGGCTTAAGTTTTGTATGGATTTCATGTATTTCTGAAATGAATTGGTCGATTTGACCGGGTCCGACTGAACCAGATACATCAACAGCAACTGTTATCTCTGTAAGACTTTCAGAGTACTGTGTAGGCATGAAATAATCAGGCATGTATCTGCGGTTAGGTTTTTGATATGAGTAATCAGCAGCAGCTAAGTCGCTCATGTGATTGGCTAATATCTTGAACCACGGCAGCTTCGGAGAAAGCAAATTATCTAAGAAGATCTTCACTTCGCCTGGGACGTTACCCCAACCATCAACTTGTTCGGCCAGAATAGATGCACGTTGTATTGTGTCTATGGTTTCAGATTCAATCTCATCCCATTCAACACCGTCATCCTCTTCAGGTATATCGAAGTCATCGTCAGCTTCGTCAACAAAGTTTACTAGGGCACTAAAGCTGTACACTTCACCTGTGTCGTGGTCGAACCAACCATCTTCTTGATCGAAGTTTTGCGCTTCTTCCTGTGCTCGTTTAATAACAAGGTCGTAGGCCTCTTCTGAGGTCAAGTTCTCAAAGTCCTCGTCATAGTTCCAATCACTAGGAACTTCGAAGCCTTGGTCGTGCAGAAGTGCAGTAATCACGTACTCGGTAGCAGACTTCCAAGTTCGGTAGTCTTTACCTTTGCCGCGAATAGGGTGCTGCAGAGCAACACGGTATGCAGCTCTGGCCAAGAACGCTAAACGTTCACCGGCTGTCAGTTGCATGAAGTACTCAGGGTTTACCAAAAGGTAAACCCCGTTAGTTTGAGAAGTTAGTGTTCTCTCGCTCCAGTTGAAGCGCAAACTGAATAGTATCGTGGTTAAAAACACACTATCAGGGCGAGAGATTAACTGTATCTTTGCTGCATCGAGTGCAGTTGTAAGTTCTTCAGTTTGCATAATGCTTCCTTACAGTAGGACAGACAGTTCTAGTGCTTTGTCCATGAACAATTGGTTCTCGGCAATGCGTGGGAAACGTCGGCTCATGTCACGAATTGTGATCACTTGGAACTCACGCGGCATACGGTTTACGTATGTAAGCAGCGCTGTAGCGTTAGTGCTAGTAACGTTGTCAGCTAGTACACCTGATAGGGCGTAAAGCGTTCCACCGTTGTGACCGGGCATTAAGGCGCCATTAGGGTCTGCTTGAATTGTGCTGATCTTAGGTAGCTGATCAAAGACTTGGTTAAACGCGATAAATTCACGTGCCGGCCCTTCACCCAATGTACCTGCTAATAGCGGTAGCGCTGATGGACCTACTTCGTCTAGCTGCTGCAATAACTTGCTTGCAAATTCCCATGTACGAGGACACGCAAACGTATAGTCTGTGTGGTCTGGGTCAAACATTTGTAGGCTGCTTGGCTTGTACTGAATGTACGATACGATGCGCGGGTCGAACTCTTTTTGCTGTGCGTACTCAATCCAATCAACAGTACTTACTGCCAGTTCTATGTGAATAAGGCGCGACTGCATAGCTGTGCTTGCACGTGTAGTGAATGCACCGTCTGACTCTAAGTTACCGGCGGCAACAATTGCGACTTTTGAGTGAAGCTTACGTCCACCGACTGCACGGTCTAGGATTAACTTGTATGCTGCTTTCTGAACAGACTCAGGGGCGTGAGGCAATTCATCTAGGAACAGTAACCAACCGTCTTTACCTTCAGGTAATTCGTCACCTTCAACAGGGAAGGTATCAAACGGCACGTAAGTCGCTTTACTGTTAATGATTTGAGGGAAGCCCTTCAAGTCAGTTGGGTCATTGTTTGCAAGACGTTCATCGATAAGCGTCAAGTTAAAGTCATTAGCTACTTGTGCAACGATGTCAGATTTACCTGTTCCTGGTGATCCATGAATCATAGGTACAAGGCCTGCGCGAATAACTGTAGCAATCATATCTACAGCCGTACTGGGTTTTACTGCGTTCATGTGGAGTTTTCCTTTTTGATAATCGCAAGAGGGTACGGAGTACCCATTAATTACATTTCGAATCGCTCAAACTCAGTGTGGCTGGCGATAGCCAGAACACGGTGTTCTTGCTCATGTAGATATTCTTCGAACTGTTGGTAGGCTTGGGGAACCGTTACGGCTCCCATGGTTTCGAACTCAAAGTTCTTACCGTCAATTGTGGCTTTACATAGATACTCGGTCATTTACTGTTACCTCGTACATTTCGTCAGGTAGAGCGTTGATCGCAAGTATCTGGTTAAAGACGTTTATGATGTTGCGGTTGAAGTTAGGGTTCTTCGGATTAGGTACAATGTAATCGTTCCCTATGGTTTGAATACCTTTTTCAGACTCATGTTGATCGTCACCTTCATACGCGTAACGTATAGTTGGTATGACTTGGGCGATATGTCCTTGCTTCTGGCTTCGAATGTGATTGGCTTCATTGTCAAAGCGCACATCAGTAACCAGTACTATGTCAGTGTCTGAAAGGTCAATTTGTGCACCAGTGACAATAAGCCAAAGATTATTGTTTACTAAGTCCCGACCCCAGTTGGTACCAAGAGTTTGCATTAGATAACGTGGTGACACCCCAAACTGAGGTATCGTTGTCTCTTTGGCTTCCTGTGTTGCAAAGTGCTCATCAGTAAGGCCAAGGCCTACCTTAAGCATTTCTTTGATTGGGTCAGCGTAGGCGAGTTCTGTTACTGTGTAACCTGAGTCTTCTGCATAGTTACGGATGATGGTTGCAGCGTAGTTTTTACCTGCACCTTTCTGACCAGCAATACCTATAACAATAGGCTTCTTAACGTTCAACATATCTATGCCTCTTTTGCTTTAGGGTAAAGTTCTAAGAACATTTCTGTGAAGGAGTACGTCTTGTCTTCGTTAATCGTTATGTAGCCACGTTCACGTGCCACAAGTAACATCAGACTTACTGAGGTGTGGGATATGCCTAGTTGTTTCGCTATATCCTTTGTACGTACTCTTTTGTTCTTAAGCTCCACACCAATAGACAAGCGGTATGGGTGCTCTAAGATCATCAACTCAGTTCTGTCATACCGTGCAACAGTACTCTCAGTACGCTCGTCAGGACGGGTTGAACGCTGTAAGGTGTGACGCAAAATACCTTCTTTGTAATTGCGCTTACGCTCTTCAATGACCTCTTGGTCTGCGTCTTCTTTGATTTCACCGCTGATGATAAATGCTTCACCAGATGTAGTGTCAAAGGCTGTTAGCAGGGTCACAACGTCATCACGTAATTCACGTAATGTAATGGTTCTGCCTACTAACTCTGATAATTTGGTGGTCTTAAGACCTTTAATGCTGCTCATTTCATGCTCCAAATAAAAAAGCCAGCGGTTAAGCTGGCTTGTTGTTTAGTTTTTAAGTTGGTATTCTCTACACATGGTTCTATAAGCTTCTAACTTATAGATTTCTTGGAAGGCGTTCTCGAATGAGATCTTTTGACCTATTTCATCACGCCAGTTAGCAGGGTCCATACATACTGCTGGCTTACCTGTTACAACAAATCCGCCTTTCATGCGAATGCCGCAGAACATCATCTGCTGACCTGAAAGTACGACAGTTTCGAAGTCTACGTCTTCAATACGATCAATGATGCTTTTGGACGAAATGAAGTTTTCATTGCAACCCATCTCTTTCATCATGGTTTCAATTTCTTGTGATCGTGTTGGTGCTACTATTGGCATGGTTTTCCTTAGTAATAAAGTGCTAACGAAATACCCACAAACACACGATTTAAGCGGAATACTTCATGTGGTTGTAGGGTTATTTTTGGGCCACCTACCGTAGTAGGGAAGCCTGGGACTTTAGATTTTTGAGTCATTTGAATCTCTTAGGTCTGATGGAGTAAAACACACCATTATGCGGCAACGGAGAGCCGTCTTCGCGATGTGTTTCATGGTGACCAAGTGGATGCTTCTTCTTCAGGGCTTCTATTTCTTCAGGTGTGTAGTCTTTTAAACCATAAACCCTGTAGTTACTAGTTCGCCTGATCACACATTCACCTTATACATATAAGGCTTTTTCTCTAGGGTTACGATATGCTCCCCGTTTACACGAGGTTCTAGGCATAAACTAGTATCAGTTTGAATTTCACCTTCAAACACAAGAACCTTTGTATCTCGCTTGAATCTTATAGAGTGAATATCATCTGCAGTCATGCAATATATTGAACCTTCGCGGTACGTATGGGACTGAGATTTAAAGTACTTAGGTGCAGGGTCAGATTCTTTTCTAAACGAGCCAACAGAGCCGGTATAGGTAAGCTTAGACACCACAAACTGATCTGCATTTTCTGGTTTGTTGGATTCGGTGAACAGCGTGTTCTCTACTTCACCACATAAAACAATACACGTTAGGTCGTAACGGTGTGAGTGGGGTGTAATAGAATCAAGATGATTACGATTGCACTCAAACAAACGCACCTTACCATTATTAAGTAGGGTACTGTCTAAGCCGGCTATGATGTAGTTCTTTAATTGACTACCTTTCATTTGCTCAATGATCGGTAATAGTTGCTTTACTTGTGTCACTTAAACTTTCCTTCTATCGCGTTACGAACTTCATCAGCTATATTCTTAGCTGTCTCTGAGGGCATGGTGGAGCCATGCACGAAAGGCCACCAACGGTCTAACACTTTAAAAAGTGCAAGTTTCATAGCGTTGTTGTGTTTGATTAACTTCTGATGTTCTTCGATTTGAATTTGAACTATTTCGACAAGTTCTTTACGGCTCTTGTCTTCAATTGAGTGGATTGACACTTTTAATGACTCGCTTTGTAGGTGGTATCTACTATGTGGGGTGTGGTGGAGATAAGTTCGTATTCAAGCTTGTAAACATGAACTTCACCTACATTCACTAGACCATCTTCGAACAGTGCTTGGGGTACTTGTTCCCAAGAGGTAACGCCTTTTAAAATACGTTCACCTAGTATTGTTTTAACTTTGAAGATTACCACTACAAGTAGATCTCTTTCGGGCAATGCTCACTTAAGGGTATAAAGTGTGAGAATCGGTACTTACCAGCGTTGTAGACGCACTCATTTATTTGAGTGCCGTCTACTGCCACTTGGTTTACAAAAAATAAGGTTAAAAGTACTTTCATACATTACCTCTACTGTATTCTTTGAATTTCTTCGTTTAGATAAAGTGTACCGCGAGTACACTTAATACCGGATGGGTAGGGTATAGCTACCTCGCGCTCTACGTCCGTAGGCCAACTCTCAGGCATTTTATTGCTACCTACTATCTTAACCTTATCGCCAACCTTCCAAGGGCTTCTGGCTTCCCAGAACGCCTCTTTACCCATGTAGTGCAAGGCAACAAGCTGACAGGTAGATCTAACTTCGAATAGCTGTCTTAGCTTTGATGTCATGGCTTTGACTGCTGCTTCGGTAATGTGAAGTTCTTCTGACATTTCACGGCAGGTTCTGCCTATGATTACTAGGTCATAAACGCGCTGCTGCGCTCTAGTTAAAGTCATAGCTGTAACCACATTCTTCGTAGTCAACGGAGCCTCTGGTATTAAAACCAGCACGAACTATCTTGGGTGCTAGGCCATGTCCTTGAATGGGGCTGTAGTAAACAAAACCGTTTATGCAGACTTCTTCGACACGATCGGACATATCTGTCATTTGCATGACTGAGTTGTGGTTGTAGCTTTGGCTCTTAGGCTGACAAGCCGCTAGAACCATTACTGATAAAAGGGTGATTAGCTTAAGCTGCTTCTTCATAAGGGATCTCTTCAAGTAGTCGGATTAAATGGCGGATGACTGATTTTCTACGGTCACTGAAAGTCTCAATGTCTTTGAGTAGGTCTTCAGAGATATCATCTTCATCGTACTCAAGAGCTGAACCGTCTGAAGTGACTTCAATCATAAATTTGTCGAAAGCGCGTTCGTTGCTACGATCTTCCCCATCTTTTTGAAGGGCAAGTAAATCATGGCCTTTGAGCCAGTACGGGTAGCTTTCTTCTTCAACGAACTCATGATCAGAAAGAAGGTAAGGTAAATGTGACCTTAGTGCTGGAATTGCGCTTGGGTCAGTAAAGTTTTCACGCACCTGTCTAATTGCGTATTGAACTGTAATACAGATACTGGTTGCATACTTCTGATCCAACAATGCGTTCAGATGCTCTATCAGTACATCGCGATAAGCCTGGGGAATGTTTTTAATAATTTGGGACATACTGACCTCTGAAAAAGTTAGTCACCTTGGGAATTGAACCCTATGGCACTCCTGCGCAATTACCCTGCTCGTAGCACGCTGCCTAGGTGACTGTTGAAATTGGCCCCAATGCAAGGATTCGAACCTCGAAGTCAAGTAATGAACTGAACTTTGAACCATACCATTTAACACTCATACCGTACTTTTCTTACTCGCTGCCATGGATGATCATAAGCTGTTGCGGATGCAGTGTGGTTCACATTGGGAATAAAATTGAAAGGATGTTTTGGTAGATGTACCTACTGTTTATTTGTGACAGACAGTATAACTATTGGTTAAATAGAAATGGTGTAAGTACATCTCCAAAACACCCGTTGTTCCGCGTTAAAAAACGTGGGGTGTTTGGCCTGTTGTGCCTTGCGTAGCAAGAATACGCGCAGGAACGATTTATTAAAGTGAGTTCGTCACCTCACCGGCACTAACCAGTACAGCATGGAGCGGAGCAGCTAGACATTACTGTACTGAGTATTTATGAATTGGGTTGCGCTCTTAGGCGACCGGACTCGAACCGGTAGTTCTACCTCTTATCCGTTCACCAGATTTACATACACCTTGTAAGGAAGCTATCCGAACATGAAGCGTGTAAGTCGGGAATCGAACCCGATAGTGCACCATGCACCTAAGAACGACTACCACTTTTCGTAGTGGCAACGGTTGCTGATCAGGCAACACCTACACGGATGAGTAAGCACCATTGCTTATCATTACCGAGTTCTAATAACGTTGTACCAGCTTCGCTGTCATTGCATGTATCAGCAACCTTTTCTGTGGTTTTCCAGCCATTCGCGGATCATGGCGCGTCCACATTTCCCCTTTTCCTTCTGGCAGCCCGTACACATCATTCCGCTGGTGTACTTGTCGGGTAAGGCTTACAACGTTAATGGGTAAGAGAATACACCACTTAGGCCACTTTCAAACAGCCTTCCGAGCGTGTTATTCAGTTGAGGATTGACCTTATGGTGTGTTCTCTAATTACTAACGTATACGCATCTCGGCATCATCGATGCCTGATGCGCCACGCGATGTTTCTTCAAGCTGTTCTACTTCAACCAACGGTAGGCTGCTGTATGTGCGCTCAATAACAATCTGTGCGACTTTATCGCCTTTAAAGAACTCTACTGTCTCTTGGCCTAAGTTAATTAGGTTGATCTTGATTTCGCCTGTGAAAGGCTTATCAATGATTCGTGCCATTACAGCAACGTTCTTCTTACTCGCTATCTTAGAGCGATTAGAGATACGTCCGTAAAAGCCTTTAGGCAACTGCATTGCAATACCAGAAGGCAGTACGCATGATTTACCTGGAGGCAGGACAACTGATTCCATTGTCTGCAGATCTAGTCCAGCATCATCTTCATGGGCCATTGAAGGCATAGCAGCGTCAGGATGACGCTTTACCACTTTGATGTGAGGTGCCTCAAATTGACCGTAAAAGGTTTCTAGGAATTTGTCGTCACTCATCATTTCTAAGGTAGCGATGATATCGCCGTGGGTGTTTTCTTGTTTTATGTCTGTCATCACTCTTCTTCTTCGTTGTCAGGACAATCAGGGTTAATACAAACCAGTTCAGGTTCTAATCTATCGCCCTTTGGTATGAGTTCACTATCACAAGCTAGGCAACGCCCGAACTCAGGTGAGTAATCGGGACTATGAGGATTGTTGCTTTCGTGTGGCATGTGCTCTGGGTAGTACATTAGTTCGTCCTCTGCGGTGTAAGACCACGCTGAGAACAGTAAAAGAAATGGAACAGTGTTCTTAATGAACGGGTGTATGGATTTCATGGAGTATCACCATCTTTCCTGCTTCAGCGAATTTATCTTGTATTGCTTCAGCTTCTACCTGAGTCATGTTTTCCAGTTCAGGTAATTCATCTTGATCTGGTATAACGACTTTCCAAGCACTAGATTCATAGTACTTTGATTCCATCAGGCATAAGCCAGTCGAACGAACTACCGGAGGTAGTCCTTCTTTACTGGCTAAACGGTAATGAATGCGTGAGTCAGGTGTACCATCTAAGTGTTTTGCGTTGGTTTCAATTCCAACTACAATTAACTTACGCCATAAATGGTATGGCTTGTAGGTGACTGTATCACCTACTGTAAACTCTACAGTTTGCATTTGACTGTCTCAATTACGGTGTTGTGGTAATAGTCAATGGCTTCTGAAATAGTGTGTTTACTGGGGTTTTCCATAATGCTTTTGTAAGCATGTTCACGTGCTTCTTCTAAGCTATCAGCGTGAGCAACAACATGGATTTTTAGACTGTCTACAGTCTCGATTGGGGTGATTTCTTCTGGGTTTAGCATATCGTGGTTACATAGTCGGAATACCTCGTTTTCGAAAACTTAGTATATCGGTTTAACAATTCACACCACTGCACGGAGTGCAGCGCTATTCATCTAAGAAAAAAGAAAGCCCCGAAGGGCTTTCGTTATGACAATGCGTATTCAGCACTATTGATTTGAGATACCACGTTACCTAGCTTAGGTATGTGGTAGTTTGAGCCATGTATTTCAGACAAGATATCTGCTAATAGGTCAGAGTGAGCCAGTTGCTTAAACATCTCAACATAGTGCTCGCGCATGAAGTTCACGTAGTTAGCGTGACACTTAAACTCGTCATGTACACACTTCACTGGGAATGGTTTATGAGCCAATGTCTTGCATATCAAGCGGTGTAGCTCAACTAGGTTCTCTTCATAGTCAACCATAGTAATCTCATGGTCGTGAAGTAGCGTAGCCATGCGAAGTGATACGAACTCGTTGCTAGGGTTAGTCTTCCCGTTCTTCGCCCAATAGTTCTCAATCATGTATTTAACACGCTTAAGTTCTTGCGGGTTGTAGTTACAACGTCTGTTCATCTCACGCACCAACATGCCGTCAATGCTGTGAATGACGTTAGCTGCGATAGATAGGCCTGACTCTTGACCTGCTTTAACTTCGAAGCGATGCGTGAAGGTAGCGTGATCTAACTCATCTACTTCAATACGCTTATCTTGCTTCTCCATAACAGGACATACAGCAACGAAACCATCAGGTAATGACCATGAATGTTCCTCTGCGTATGGTTGCCAAGCACCTAACAGATGTTCCATGGCGATTGTGGCGCCAAGTGCTACATCTTTCAGTGATTCATAGAACGCTGCTAGTTCAGGTGTATCTTCACCGAATACCTCTTTAGGCTGCATAGTAGAGCCATAGAAGTGAGTCATAAGTGCTGACTTAACAGCCTTACGTACAACCTTCACATTGATGTGCGGTGAGTTGTTCATTACACCAGTCACATCAGTATAGATATCTGCTCGACGACCAGTATCGATAAGGCCTGTAGACTTACAGGTAATCTCGCAATTCATCAATGCACCCATGATTTGAACACCAGACGAACAAGCGTCTAGGCCAACCATAAAGCCTGATGGTCTGCCTGCTTCAGCATCTTCAAGTGCTAATAACGCACCAAGGTAGATAGCAGGTTCATCAGCGTCTTCAACTAAGGCATGAAGTTCTTCCATAGTCTTCGCTTCAACCCATTTAATACGTTGTTCGAAGAGAAGTTTGTCTAGGCCAAATGCGTTTGCGATGGCGATTTTGATGTACTGTTTACCAGTGAATTTTTCCATAACTAAATCCTCATATAGTTGGATGCAGCAGCCGTGCGTTAGCGTAGGCTGCGTGGTTTATTATTCATTACTGCCCGTTAGGGCTTTTCTTCAATGACCTTAATGAATCTGGGTTTCTCTTCGATAACAGTGAAGTTCACTGCCTCCTGTGGCTCACCATCCCTAGAACAGAAGTACCACTGACCATCAACGTCCTTACAGAAGGTGTTGTTATATTGGACTTGTTGGTAGTACTTACGGTCTTGACGGAATAGGCGAGCGTGTGGTTTGAGGGTGAGTTGTTTACTCATTGTTTCGGTTATTACTTCGTTCAATGCACTTCTCACATTGAAGTGGTAGATGTAGTAGGAAGTCCTCAACGTAGATAACGTTGGAACAGTCTCGGTTAGCGCATTGCTTTGGTTTCATGTGATCATGTTTACTCACTTAGAAGTTCCTCAATAGCATCAAGCTTTGCTTGGTCTGCTTTACTTTGCTCTTCAAGTATTTCAATAACAGCATTGAGGTAGCGGTCACACTCAGCTTGTAGCTTGGTGTAGTACTCCATGTCCTTGTCGGACACCTGATAAGACGCATCAATCAACCAACGATTAGGGTTGCTCCTAACCATGCGCAAGGTGTTTTCAATATTTCTTGCACGGTTATCTATTTCACTATACTTACTCATTATTACCTCCGATTGGTGCGTACCATGCCTTAACTAGACAGGCGTTATGTTCGGTAAACAGTTTCGTATAGTCACTTGGTTTACCACCGTATTTCTTAGCCCGTTCAGTAGCACTTGGAACAAGCTTTATGGGTTTGTTGCAGTAGGTGCAGTTCATCCCTCGATTACCTCTTTCTCTGCGAACTCAACGATTGCTTTACGGAATTGGTTGCCCTGAGTGGACACGTGATAACCCTGAGCATAAGTACGCCCACGTTTATCTACTTTATGTCTCTCATAGAACTCATTACCTACTTGGATTAGGTCACGATACGTTCTGTATGAGTCTGTAACGAACGTTAACCACTGACGCTTGGTGTCAGCATCCATATCAGGGTTCTTTGGCTTCTCGCTCAATCTAGTGAGTATTCTTTCGTTCAGGCACAAGGGTACTGAATTGAATAGGTTGATTGAGTCCAAGCAAATGTCTTCGTCATGGTGAGTGCCTTTACCTAAAATCATGGATGATTTCTCGGTAAGTAAGTCGTTATCGAAGTTACGCGTAACAACGTCAGGCCGCACCACCATTGGTGGGAGATACTTAGTTTCGTGAATGTGCTTCATCACTTGTTCACTAAGTTCAATGTTGTTAATTAGGTATAGAACAGCACCTTCATCACTATCGATTTTGTCGATATCGAAGTAGTCATGTTCTGACATAACAGCCATGATCTCGGCTGTAGTCACAATACCCTCATATTTGTCTGACATCTTAAGCACGCCAGCACACTGACCTACGATTGAGGTGAACTCAACAGGGTCTGTTAATACTGCTGTCTGACATAAGATTTCAGTTACCACTATCTCCATATCTCTCTCATGGAGTTGGGCTAATCTTGCCTCTTTTGAGTGGTAGTAATCACCATGTAGCCATTGCGTCAGAGCGTCAGCGGTAGACGCTATTAGGTCTATCATTGACTGTTCAGCAGTAAGGTCATTCAATATGACTTTGTTAATCTGCTTCTTGCTGTGCTTGGTTTCTACGTAACGCTGGTAATCAACTAGATTCATTTGGTTCATCTGTCTGCTCGCTCTTTTCATCTACGTCCCGTAAGGGACACACTGCACGGAGTGCAGCTATCATCTAAAAATCAATTAAGAAAAGTAAAAGGGCCGAAGCCCTCTACTTAGTTAAAGTTCAACTCTGGTAAGGTCAACTCACATTCGAGATGGTGCATATCAGCGTACACATCACGTTTAAACTCTTGTTCAAATTCAAGTTCAGCTTCAAGTTGCTCGATGTGTTGGTCTAATTCGATTTCAAACATATCTGTAAACATTTCCATAATCCTCATAGTGGAAGTCGAAGAGCGGTGTACACCATGCACACCACGAATAGCCGATAGGCTTATTGATGAAAAGCAACACCTACAAGCAGGGTTGCAACAGAAAGTGATGCGAAGATCACTGTTAGATGCCAGTTCTTTAATTTACTGGGCTGAGAAGGGTTATGCGTAACGTAATCAGTAGGCATTTCACTTTCCTTTAGGCATAAAAAAAGGACACACAAGGTGTCCTCTTCAGGAGATATTTAATTAAGCAGTAGCTGCCATTAAAGACTTCAACTTAGATGTAGTTTCATCTGTTTCAGTTGATTCTTCTTCTTGGGCTTTGCCAAGCATCGCACCGATATCAAGCGCATTATCATCAAGTTGTTCTTGAACGTGAACGTTCTTAACTTTGATAACTAACTCTGTTGAGTCTTCAGGGTTATCAAGCATGTAGTTATGCAGTGCTTGCATTTGCGTTGAAGGGTTTTCAGTGCGGTTAAGTGAGATACCTACACGTGAAAGTGGAATAACAACACCATTAGGCAAATGTGCCTCAAGGTTCGCAAAACCGTCTGAACGCTGTTGTTGACCGCGTGAACGGTTGTTAGCGATTGCAGGGTTAGAACGTAGAGCGTTGCGGTTTACTAATTTAGCCATTGTCAAAATCCTCATAGTTGACTAATTAAAATAGACAAAACTGTCTGTCTCATAACGGTGCGTTAGCACAATTAAGAATTAAAAGGTTGGAAGCGCAATCGCTTTAATGTCCATTTTGTTTAATACCCATTTAGGGGACAACTTCCATTACAGTGCGTTAGCACAAAGAATCAACCTGAATTAGTGGAATAGTGATAAGTAAATTTGACAGTCTGAGTCGAAGACCATTACGCTGCGCTTGTCGCAGCCCAGTGTTGTGTTTGTGTTTGTGTTGTGTTGTGTTAAGTAAAGATAGTTAATATATATATATAAAGAAATAACGGGATATAGGGTTACACCCTATATCCCTTTTTATTATTAAATAGATAAGTATTTAGTAGTAAATAATATTCCTATTAGGGACGATTTGAGAATCGACACCTCTACCTACAAGGTGACGTAGTGCTTGGAAAGCACGGTCACTATACTTACATATTGTTGATACACCATCCTTAGTAATGCCTTTAACGAATAGCTTAGTGCTACTACCGTTAGAGTACACACGTAACATTTCACCCGAGTCGGTAGTGATAACCTCAACGTCACAATGTGCTGCAAGTAAGGACAGGTTGATAACTAGTTTCATACTTCGATATTCCTTTGTCAGTTATAATGTCCATCACTGTGCGTTAGCACTAAAAAATAAAGCACCCGAAGGTGCTCTACTTAGTCTTCAACTCACGAAGTTGATTAAGCTTCTTGTTGATATGTTCAGCGAGGTCTTTTTGACCACCGCTGGTAACAGGACTGGCCAACACTGAATCTGCCAGTTGCGATGCGTATAGAAGCAATTGACGTTTAATATCTTGTTCAGTTTGCATGATTACTTCTCCAATCAACGTTGGCCATGTAGTCATAGAACATATCAACTACTGCTTCTTCATCTACATCACCGCTATCGTGATGAATTACAGCACCAAACTCTTCCAGCCACTGTTTAAACTCTGCCTCATGGTGAGACATTCGATCAGCACAATGGAATGTGGTACCAAACTTGTTTAATACACCAATTGGTACATGCTTCTTAATTAATGACATTCGTTCAATCCTCATAGTTAGAATGTAATTACCATCACACCGCGTTAGCGGCATGACGGTAAATTGTTTAGTCGAAGTCTATTTCTTCGTGCATTTCGTTATCATGTAAAGTGAACTGCTCAACAGGATATACACCGTTATCAGTATCGTCTTTAACGAAGTTCCACTTAGCAGGTACAACCCACTCATCGTCAATTAATACACTCAATTGACCAACTCTATTCTGTTCATCTGAGTAACGATGATTGCCTTCAACTAATGTCAATACGTGAGCGTATTTGTGGTCAACTAGTTCAATGTAAGCAACAGTTTCAATTAACATAGATATTTCCTCATAATCAGATGACTAAGACAACATTGCCATTACTATGCGTTAGCATATAGGTATGTATCGGTTAGAGATGAATAGATGGTAAGGTATAGGTTGATAGCTAATTAGTGTTTACAGGCACTCAGACACATTCTCTACGCATGTATAAGGTGAAGCCATACAATCACACTCATTCAGCTAATGTACTCTTACGATGTGATACAGAGCGTATTAGTAGAACTATCTGATGATGTTGATAAGAAGGTTAATAAGAACTGTCTTTGCTTGTGTTGTGTTGTGTGCTCTTAAAAAAAGGTGAGACAGCTTACGCTGCCTTGTCCTTCTTCTTAGTTTGTTTCTTCGCCTTAGCTAGCTTCTTTTGTAGCTTAAGCTGTTCAGTTTCTTCCCAGTTCTCTACGTTGATACGCATGACTGATGTTGCCTTGTTGCATGAGATAGCTACGTCCTCTGCAGACTTGAAGAACAATGAGATTACGTTGAAGAATTGTGAGATTACGTTAAGCATGATGATATCCTCGATAGTTGTGGCCTGATTGCCATTAATGAGCGATAGCTCTAGTGTGCTTTGGTAGGGGGGGTAGGTTTCGTTTTTAAACGAAAATACGGTAGTAATACACTCGTACCTAATTATTAAAAATCTATAAAAGTTTCGGTATATTATTTGACCAATCACTCGAGACTTTGCTGATCATGTATTCAGTGTTAAAGTAGGCATTCCTTCGGGCCTGTCATCAGTACAGCCCAGTTACACCTCACAATTCCTTCCTTGAAGTACCTCTCCAATGTCAGAACTTACAGTAGATGAAATAAAATCTGCGTTACCTGCGCAGTTTAAGAAGAGTATTAATCAGGAACTGATTGACGGTATCAATGCCACTATTTCAGATCCTGAGATGTACGAGAATTACCGTGAGAACTTAATGAGTTACACTCATGTTCTTAAGAACGGTAAGTTTAAGATAAGTAGTTATTTAGATGCGGTTCGCTATGTCAGCTATAAGTTGATGGGTTGCACTAATATCAAAGCTTACTCCCTCACATTCCCCGATAAGATAGATAGGTTTAATCAGCAAGGTATTCACCCTAAAGACGTTGCCAGTTATGTGACTGCATACAACAAGTCCAAACTGGTTAATCTTATTCTCGAACAAACCTTAATTCCTTCCTACGTACTAAACCAAGACCTTTATCAACAAGCCCTTAATGTTCAAGCAGAGTTAATGATGACTGCTCAGAGTGAGAAGGTTCGCAGTGATGCTGCGAATAGTATTCTTACTCAGCTTAAGATGCCTGAGACTCAGAAAGTTGAGTTAGAGATAGGTGTTAAAGAAGACAGCGTTATAAGCCAGTTGAAGAGACAATCTGCAGAACTTGCTGCACAACAGCGTACCTTCATTGAGTCTGGTGCTGGCCATGCACAACAAGTGGCGCACAGTAAGCTTATCGAAGCCTCGTATGAAGAGGTGGACGATGAGTAATGCTGTAGCTGAATCTATCCAGTCAGTAATGACTGTAGAGGACTATTTAAACACTGTTGATTACTCAGCCCCTGCGGGCTACGTGCCTTCGGCCTTCGCCCTAGAGTTTGTTAACTTTATCAAGATGGTGAATGGTGCTGATGGGGAAGAGAACTTAACCCCATTGGTTCACTATTACATGCTAGACACTATCTCTCATGGTGGTACGCGAATAGTTAACCTGTGTCACCGCGGTATAGCGAAGACTACAGTAATGGGTGAATACCTGTTCTTGTATATCGCTACTTATGGTGAGTTGCCCGGGTTCGGTTATGTTGACCTGGCGTTGTATGTTTCAGATAGCATCGATAACGGTGTTAAGAACATGCGTAAGAACCTTGAGTTCCGTTGGGAAAACTCAGACTTCCTTCGTGAAGTCGTACCTACGGTACGCTTCACAGATATTCGTTGGGAGTTCGTGAACGCTGATGGTAAGAAGTTCATCATCAAGGGCTATGGTGCTAAGACGGGTGTTCGTGGTGCTAAAGAGATGGGTAAGCGACCACAGCTTGCGGTACTCGATGACTTATTCTCGGATGAAGATGCGAAGTCACCTACGATCATAGAGAACGTAGAGGCCACCATATACAAGGCCGTTACCTACGCACTTGCGCCAGCACAGAACATGATTATCTGGTCTGGTACGCCGTTCAACGCGAAAGACCCTCTGTACAAAGCTGTTGAGTCGGGTGCATGGGAAGTTAACGTATTCCCTGTATGTGAGAAGTTCCCTTGTACACGTGAAGAGTTCCGTGGCTCATGGCCTGACCGCTTTACCTATGACTACGTTAAAGAGCAGTACGACATAGCGCTTAAGATAGGTAAGGTCGATACGTTCAACCAAGAACTTATGCTTCGTATCATGTCAGATGAAGACCGTCTGGTACGTGATTCAGACATACGATGGTACAAGTTGCAGTCTGTTCTTACGAACAGAGAAAAGTTTAACTTCTACATTACGACTGACTTTGCAACGTCAGAACGTACCAGTGCCGATTACTCAGTAATTAGCGTATGGGCGTTGAATAGTAATGGTGACTGGTTCTGGGTAGATGGTGTTGTTGAGCGGCAGCTCATGGACGCAAACATTAACGACTTGTTCAGATTGGCTCAGATATACCGACCACAAGAAGTGGGTATTGAGGTCAGTGGACAGCAGGGCGGATTTGTTCAGTGGGTGCAGGAACAGATGCTTATTCGTAGTATCTATTTCCAGTTGGCTTCAGAGAACAACAACGGCAATCCAGGCATCAGGCCTAACACACAAAAGATGGTGCGCTTTAACACTATCTTACCGATGTTCAAAATGGGGAAGATGTACTTTCCTATTGAACGCAAGAAGAGCAAAGAACTTCTTGAAGCAGTGGACGAACTATCGCTTGCCTCTAAGGGTGGCTTTAAGTCGAAGCACGATGACTTCATAGATACCATTTCAATGCTTTCCCTCCTTAACACGTGGCGCCCTTCAGAAGACGCACCTATGCGCGGCAGTAATGACGAGACTGATATCTGGGATCTCGATACCGAGTCTGACGATGAAGAGAACGCCTTATCCTCCTACTTAGTCTAAACAGGAATACAATGTTACTTTCTGAATTTTTCGATCACCTATCTTACGGTGAACTATCCCAGTACGGGGTAGGGACTGACGATGCAGGCAAAATAGCCAACAAGGACTATCCTCGCATCATTTCTTTTATCAACACGGGACTTACCCGTATTCACACTAAACTTCCTCTTAGAATGGATTCTGTGCGCTTGAACACGACAAGTGATCAGATGCGCTATGAGTTGAAAAGTACCGCTGATTGGGTCGAGGGCGTTGATGACCCATTCCAAGACAACATACTTGTGATCAATGAGGTCATTGGTTCAGATGGTGAGTCACTGGTGCTTAACGATGATATGGACGATGCAACGATTACCGTAGCAGGTCGCACCGTTACTTTTGAGCAACCGGTAGATGATACCTTCACTGTGACCTATCAGGGCAATCACCCTAAGTTACCGGTATCAAGACGCATTGACCCAGATGCTATTGAGATAGACGTACCTGACTTCATTATCGAACCGTTGTTAGCTTTCGTGGCTTCAAAGGTGCTCGGTAGCGGAGGCAATGCAGAGTCTATTCAAGAAGGTCAAATGAAACTTCAGGAATTTGTGCTGCAAATCCAAGAACTGATAGATAGCGGCATGGTTAGAACGCCTACGCCTACTACACAGCGAACTAAACCGTATGGGTGGGTATAATGAGTATTGTTAGATCAGTTATTAGTGAGGCAGTAAGGTCAATTGTTTACCCTGTTACAGGCTTAGTAGGTTCTGTCAGAGGACGATTCTTCACAAACTTCGACGCTGTTGCGCAGTCGCACATACTTTTTGACCCTATTGATCTACTTGATGATGACATTACGGTAGAGGTCTCGTTCTCTACCGCTGGACCTTTAAGTGGGGGGACGATTGCTTGCTTTTATACCGCTGACTTCACCGATATATTCGGGCTCAGTCTGGACAGCGGTGCTTTCCCTAAGCTTTTTACAAATGGTAACACACCGAATAAAGGGACAAGTCAGTTGAACGATGGAGCCCTACACTCAATGCGACTCAATCTTAATAGGGTTACGGGTAGATTCTCGGTCTATGTTGATGGATTGTTTGAGTATAGTGGAGTGCACGCAGATGTGGCCTCAATAGCAACAAATTATAATATTTGTGTTGGGGCAAGGTACGGCTATACCGGAGATGGTGTCACAGATCAATTCTTTAGCGGTAACATTTCAAACGTAAAGGTCTACTCAGGAAATGATTTAGTATTCGATGCGCCTATTGATGGTAAGTATCTGGGCAGCATTAATGATGTACTTGAAAGTGTCAGCGACACTTACGGTACGTTCTATAACGTGTCCAGTAGTTCATCCAGTTACTTTAATCTACGTGACAGTACATTCACCGGAGCAGAAGAGAGATGGAGCGGCATGGCCTATAAGGTTGGTCCTGCATCAGGTTCTGATTTAACAGTAGGGACCAACTACGTAGAAATAGAGCGACTTGACCCTAATAGTTGGATAGGTGCCACATTTAGAGGACTCGACCCTGCTAAAAACTATGTCGTGAGTTTTAACTTCACTACCTTGGATTCAAACATTGATTTGGATGACTACGGGAATGTGAGTGTTATGCGACCAGTTCTAGGCGTAAATGAAATAATCGTAAAGGGCACTAATAGGTTAGATGCGATTATGAAATCAGGGGCTGTCGGGGATAGAGTCGTTATCTCTGACATATCGATAAAAGAACTACTTACCGATGATTTCTCGGAACGTACAGTACGTTACTTCACTAACTTCGATGCTACGACTGCTATGTTTGTTGACCTTAACCAACAACTGACACTACCTATCACTAAGCCATGGAGTATAGAGATCACAGCCGTGGTTCCTACTGAGGGTGCTTATTACTTCTCTGATATTAACTCAGACCAGGATAAGGACCGTGGTGGGGTACTAAAAGTTGACGATGGCAGGGTTTTCCTACCCGTACCTAGTAGTTACTTTATTGGGGGTAATGCCTCTAAATACCACAGCGACAGCATACTACGTAAAATAATTTATTGGAGCGACACCAACCGAATCTATATGTCTATAGATGGTGATCTCATCCACTCCGCTAACATCGGTGGATGGGCGACAGTGATTAACTCTCTCGGCAAGAAGTACGCGGGCTCTACAGGCGTACCTAACTTCAGAGGGGTTATGGCCAAAGCACTAATAACACTAGATGGTGAGGTAGTTGTAGATATCGATATCGACCAGAAATACTCTCCCACAAACAACACAATTGTAAACAACGGTACAGGGCCGGACGCTTCACTGGTTAACGTTACAGAAGAAGACTCTTTGATATATGAACTTACTGGAACCACTTGGGTGAATGGGCCAGAAAAAACTTTGGAGAACATAAGTGAATAAATTGTACGCCGTACACACAAAACAAATTGAAACCCAAGACTTGTTAGATATGCTGAAGATATACCCAAGCCCGGCAGAGTATGGGGAGTTCTATCTATTTGCTCAACCACACAATGCGCCTCTACAGCCAGTTATTGACCTCACTTCTATTGAAGACTTCGCTGAGTTGGACAAAGAATACGAGAGATTGTTGGCAGAGGATAGAACGGGCCGATGGGTGCATTTAAACAAGGAACAGGGCGAGTATTTGACTGGTAAATACTACCCAATTGAAACCACTGAAATTTAATTTAATACAGAGATAATGATGAAAGTAGTACATAACAAATTAAACTCATGCACTGAAAGAACTTACTTATTCCAATCTATATTGGGGACTGGTTCTATTAAGTTACTGGCTAAAATCCAAGGAATGTCAGGCTTTACTCTAATTAAAGAGTTTACTACTGATGAAATGGTTGCGGTTGACTTACCTAACGGCCAATGGAAAGCCGAAATAACCGGTGACGCGGAACTCGGTATTTCTCAATAATCGGATCAAGTAAAATTAAAAAAGGGGCTTCGGCCCCTTTAATTTTATTAGACTTATTTTAGTGACGAAATTCAGTTAAATTCCCTGTATATTCAACCCTAAAGTTACACTCCCTCCTATGACAAGTCCTCCCAAAATGTTCGAACAAATTAAAGAAATTCCACCAACAATATTAAGCGTTCTACTTGCAGTAGTTATCGCGCTATTGCGTGTTATTTATGACAAGGAAGAAACGTCAGCTATTCGTATGGGCTTAGAGTCAGTACTATGCGGTGCGCTTGCGGTAGTGGGTGCTAGTGGCGTAGAAGCAATGGGATTAGATCAGAATTGGACGGTATTCATCGGCGGAGTCATAGGCTTCGTTGGTTCACAAAGCATACGCTCCTATGCCGATGTATTTCTAAAGAGCAGGGCTAGTGGGAAGCGGTAGGCTGAAGGTTTACCCAACCTTGAACAGCTTCTTCTCCAACAACGCCTTGCTCTAATAGTTCGTTAATGCTTTTGCAGGTAGAATCAATTACCCACTCTTCATTCAAGTTACAAGCTAATTTACGGACTCCCTTCACCGTAATCATAGCGTAACGACGAGGAAAGTTCTGTGTCTTGAGCTTAACTAAATTGCTCAGATCCATTTACGCACCTTTATTAGTTGTATTAATCATTTTGATCACAATATCCCAAAATAGGCCGTAAATAAATAAAAAACCCACAATAAAGTGGGTTTTTTAATACTTAAACTATTAAATATTTAATTTCTTGTACTATTTAATTTCACTCTAACAGCTTACTAGTCTCCTTTTTCTTGGCAGTTCCTACCCAATATGCGACAGCGCCACCCCATAAGGTCATAAGTTGTGTAGCGAAAACAATGACTAATGGACGATTTTCTTCTGAGATGTCGAAGAACATGAGTGAGTAACCATATATGCCAGCCATAAGCGTGAGGGCGATAACAATGAAGGCGGGCATATCACTGCCGGTGTTTTTGTTTCGTGCATCAGATCTATCTTCTGTTTCTAATCGTTGGGCTTCTAAAGCCAATTTGGTAAGTTCTGTTTCGTGCTCTTTTTCAAAAGCCTTAATTTTTAGGTGTACTTCGCTATTAGGGTCGGATAATGCTTGCGCCATTTCATCAGGGTCAGTGGAAGTACCTAGTACCTTCGCAATAATAGCTTGTGCTGCAAATCCTTTAGGGCCACCGACTAGCGAAGCTAGTAAGGGGGCATATTTACCAATAGCGTCTTTAACGTTGTCCCAACTCATTACAGTTCCTCATGGTAAGGTTCTTCACGGCAGTCGATGTGTACCCAAGATGAGTACTCAATGAAGCCATATTTGTAAGGGAAGTTCTCGACAAGTGCCTGGAATACTTCTTTCGCACTAATGTCACGAACCTTGATATCAGCGGCTTTACCGTATAAGTGGAATGAGTTCTTAGCACCACCTTCTGCTTTGTTGTGTGCTTCACAACGACAGCCTGAAGTGATAGTTACTGGTTCACCGAAATAATCGCGAACCCAGTTAAGAATGAAAAGAAGTTGTGCGTCTACAGTGTCATGGCCACAGCCGCATTGACACTCAAATTCTTCGCGAGTGAAAAACTCTGATAGTTGCTGACTCATTTGGTGATATTCCCCTTCATAACTTCAGAGAATAATTCGGTGTAGCCACCAACATGACGCTCTTCGTCATACACTTGAGGAACAGTTTTGAAACCTTGATCTCTTACAAAATCCAGTTTGTCTTTTTGTTGAGGGGATTTGATGTCATAATAATTGAAAGGTATGCCTTTAGTCGTTAGCAACTCTTGCGCTAACTCACAGTAATGGCAACCCTTATATCCGTAGATATGAAGCATAGAAGAACCTATGTGGAAAGGGTGTGAGGGAAGTACCATGTGCAATACATGGTGAAGTGAATCGGAATTGCTCCGACACGCGCAACTTACCTACAACCCTACCAAAAGTAAATACCCATCCCTCCTAATAATCTCGCAACGAGGTATCAATGAAGCCCCTTAGAACGCTTTATACCAACAGCCATTACCCATTAACCTTGGTCTACAAAGACAGTGACGGTAATCCAAAAGATATTACAGGCTATAGTGCCAAACTCGTATTGCGTCAGTCGTTATCATCTCAGGTAGCAGCAACTGTAAGTGCTGATATCGACGGCCCCAATGGAAAGATCTCTTTCAAAATTAAACCTGACGATACTGCCGGTATCTTGGGTGATGAGTTTGAATCTAAGTTCCTACTTGGTGTCACTCTGACTGACACAGACTCTGAAACCCTAACGCTCTTACAGACTAACGTACTAATCAAAGAGAACATCGTTCCTTCGGAGGTGCCGAGTGCATAACGAAGAAGTTGATGTATCAACTGACCAACCAGTAATACTGACGGACGAAGAGCAAAACCTAATTGTTACTTCTGGTTTAGGCGTTAATGTTACCGAGCCAGAGCAAGTAATTGAGATCACTCAATCAGGTATGCTCTCTTTCTATGAGACTGGTGCATCAGGTGACGGTTATATGTCTGATCAGCGCCCAGACACCACATCATTCGGTGGACTGGCCTCAGAACGTAGCTTTGTCAGAACCCTGATTAGTTGGATTGAAACTAACGTACCTAATCGACACAAATTAACCCGTATATTCCGTGCTACGGTCGATGATTTTGAGCAAGCCGTTTGTGTGGGCGATAGCCAAACACAAACATTTACGGACGTAGTAGAGCCCGGCATAGATTACTTTTACTGGCTTGTCGGTGAGACATACGCTGGCAAACAGACAGTTCCTTCAGAAAGTATTGGTGTTGTTGCCACTGAAGACTCTAACTTCTTGTTAGACCTTCTTGGCTTAAAATCACTAGTTGAAGATTTGTCTACATTGGAAGACAAACTCAATCAATCATACATCGGTGCGTACCTAAACCTCGAAGAACTGGCTGCACAAAACCTAGCTTCGAATATTTCTCTGATTAATGAATCAATCGCCACTGTTACCTCTAACATGGTTCAGATTGAGCAACGTCTTGGCCTTCAAAGTGACACCGCTCTAGCCTTACTGGAAGAACAGTTGACCATTATGGTTGATGACAGTAATGCAATGATTGAGCGTGTAAATACACTCACAGCAAAAGTAAACACAGAGTCCGAGGAACGCCTAGCTGAGATACAGAGATTAGAATTGGCTCAAGTAACGGCTGATTCTGCGCTTGCACAGACCCGTGACGAGCTTACAGCTAAAATTGATAATGAGACTAGTCTTAGAGAGGCAAGCGTTGTAGCGGAGCGTACAGCGCGTGTAAACGCATACGAAGTTGTAGCTTCTTCAGTAGAGTCACTAAACACGACTTTTCAAACTGAACTGTCTATTACTAATGCAGCTATCGACTCTGAACGTATAGCGCGTACAACAGCTAACGCTGCTACCGCGCAACAAATTACTGATATCTCTACTGGGTTTGATACTGCTAGAGCCGAACTAGATTCACGCATTACTCAGGAACTTACTAGCCAAACTACTGCTACTGAAGCCGTTGCATCTGCATTGACGGAACTTGAAACACAAGTCACTACTGACCTTGCGCGAGTTGAGTCAAATGTCACCGAAGAACTGACCTCCTATTCAAGCGAACTTGAGTCTGTAGCAGGGCAGATGTTAACTCTTGAAGCTAACTTCCAAGGTCTATCTGGCACGTTAAGTCAGACCAATGCACTAATAACGGAAGAGTCAACTACTAGAGCCAATGAGTATGAAGCACTAGCGCAGCGTACCACGCAGTTAGAGGCTGATTTTAATAGCATAGATGATAGTGAAGTTCGTGCCCTTATTACTACAGAAGAGACTGCTCGGGCCAATGAAGACGAAGCACTATCCAGCCGAATCACGGAACTAGATACCAAGTACACTGGTAAGGACTCAACCACTAACGCACGTATTACTGATGAAGTTAAAACACTGTCAGATGCTAACCAAGCACTTAGTACAAGAACTTCTACGTTAGAAGCCAATTACGAAGAGTTGGATAACGCAGCGATTCGTGCCTTAGTTGAAACTGAGACAACTGCCCGTACCACCAAAGACCAAGCACTTGCCAAGGACATTAGTGACCTAACAACTCAAATGGACACTGACATTGGAACAGCGAAAGCGGAAGCCAATGAATACACATTATCGGTAGTTGGTTACTGTACTATTGACGGTGCTATATCAGATGACACAACCAAAGAGTCTTGTGAGCTAAACGGCGGCACATGGTCGCAGTTACCTTTATCTGAGGCTATGGATAAAGTCAGTGTAACTATCACTAAACCTGATGGAACCGTGGTTACAGGTAATGCCGGTACATTTTTTCAAGCCTTAACTGATGATGTAGGTAATGTATCTACCAGAGCATTTTTAGGTACGGACGTTGATGGACGTATTACTGGTATTGTTGCCACCGATGCTTCAGGTGACCAGACTCAGAGTAACTTAGACCTACTCGGAAGTAAGGTGAACATCCTTAATGATGCAACCTTGCAACCATTCATTAGCTTTGACACTGTTAACAAGCGCGGTGTTATTCGAGGCCAACTAATACTTGATGATGGTACTTCAGTTGCTACCGAAGATGATATACGCGCCCACGATGGTGACACTATCTACACTGATTATCAGTACAGCGTTAACGGTACATCTAATTGGCATAGTCCGATGGCCAATGGTGATGTGTTTCGTAGAGAGCGGATCGTAACTAATGGTGTTGGTGGTACGTGGAGTTCAGCAAGTAGATTAAAAGGCCAAGATGCGACACCAAAGTATAACTGGGTAAAGTACTCCCCTAATGCTGATGGTTCCAATATGACTGATATACCGAATGCTGATACAAAGTATTGGGGTATCGCGTATAACAAAAGTACGGCTACAGAAAGCACCAACAAGGCAGATTACGTCTGGGCTCTTATGAAGGGTAAAGATGGCGATACACCGATTAAGGGTGAGGACTATTTCGACGGTAAGCCTGGACTAGATGGTAACTTCATATCATTTATCTACAACACAACCCTATCCAATAGACCTAATACACCAAACTCATCTGCAGGAACCTTTGACGGAACTACGGAGACTTTTCCGACAGGTTGGTCTGATGATCCTGTATACGAAGAAGGTAAAATTACTTGGTTTTCAAAGAGAACTTACACTCAAAATACCGATGGTAGCTGGACAGGGAGTGCATGGTCTCTGCCTACCAAATGGTACGAGAAAGGTGACAAAGGCGATACACCGACAATTACCACTAATGCCGATGGCTCTTACACAATCAGTAATGGCACTGACACAGTAACGATAAAAGACGGTGATAACGCTCCAATACCTACCGTAACCAATAACAATAACGGTACGTACACCATTGATGATGGGAGTGGTAACACTATCACAGTCAAAGACGGTGACTCTCCGGTTAAAGGTGTTGATTACTTTGACGGCCTAAACGGTGACTTTGTTAGTTTGGTTTATAAAACTTCTAAGAATCAACCTGCTAAACCGTCAGGAGGCAGCTTTAATGGAACTACTGAAGTAATACCAACTGGTTATAGCGATACCCCTACGAGTTATACAGCACCGAATAAGCGTTGGGTTTCAACTGCTAGATATCGCCATAACGGTTCTTCATGGAGTCGAGTGTCTGGTTGGAGTACCCCAGTAATTCACGCAGAGAAAGGACCAGAAGGTAAAACCGGTTTAACTGGTCCAGGTAACTACACGATTGTTAACTCATCAGGTACTTTCCCTGCGGATGCTACAGCTATATCGGACTTCAAGAGTACGTTTAACCAAGACCCTAAGAAACACGATCACCTAACCTACGTTAATGCGGATAATACCGAAAGTGAGGTTAAAAGGTTTGACGGGACTTCATGGGTAGCACCTACGCTGGTAGTAAACGGTGACATACTAACAAAGGGTACTGTTACGACTGACGCATTAGTGACAAAAGCAGTTACTGCAGACAAGATTGATGTTGGGGATTTGTTCTCTGAGAACATCACTGTAACCGGCAGTGTAAAAGCGATTAGTGGTAACAACCAAGTTGTTATGAGTGGTAGTAAAAACCTACTCAATGCTACTGTTGGCGGAAAGACTTTGTTTAATGTTAGTGACTCAGGTGAAGGTGTCGTTAACGGTAGATGGTTAACTCCCGCATCTATCTACAAAAACAGTCTAAGCCAAGAAGTAATTGACTTCATCATCGGTCAAGTAGGTAACTTAGCTGCTGCCACTGGGGGTGTTAGGTCTTACGAGATAAACCCTATCTCTCAGATTAATTACGCTCTGGGTTCAATTCCTCACGGTACAAACCCTGTAAGAGTAAGTTTGTCTGGGTCAGCAAGCGATACGGTGTCAGGTTCAAGTGCCCCTGCTGCACCCAGTGTAACTGCGAAAATCCTACGTAACGGTACGCTAATAAAGACCTATAACCTAGAAGGTACGGTAGAGGACTTTTCTGAACAAGGTTTTACCCAGTATGTTAGAACTCTGAACTTTAACTACTCGTTCGAAGACACTAATGCACCTGACGATACTGAGTTAACTTATACCGTTAACTTTTCTTCTATGTCTTCTGACTTCCCTTCAGACAGCGAGGCATCATTTAGTATTTCAGAAGACGGCAGTGGTGGCGCAAGTTTTGGGTGGGGCAGTGTTACGGGAAAACCTCAGACAGCGACTCGGTGGCCTTCATTTAGTGAGGTTAGTGGCTCACTTAATAAAAATCTGACTTTCGGTGGCGTATCTGACGCTGACGGTTATTTCATAGGGCGTAAAAATGGAACAGGTGGGACTACAGTAAGTAGTTTGACTGACGTTTATATTGAGGCAGATCAGAACGGTAACGGTGCATCACAATCAGTGCGGATTAAGGCTGGTCAGTCAGGTAAAGAGCTTAGAGTTACCAGCGGCACAGCTTCATTTGGTGGTCAGTACGTATCTGAAGGTCATATTATTAGCGGTAGCGGCAGAGGTGGTGCGGCCCTAACCATTAATGACGGACAGGGTAATGCCAACTTAACGTTTAACCACGTGAACGGTGTTCCTGAAATTAATGGTAACTCTGGGCGTATTGAGTTCAATAAGGACGGTACCTCTAATGCTGGGTTTAGCTTTGAAGTAAAAAGTGGGGTTACTGCAGGACAGGCCGTAGGGCTTAACCAAGTAATGTTCCTATCCGAGTCCACATTTACTTATAAGAACCAGAAGGTTTATCACGAAGGTAATAAACCTACCTTAGGGGAGCTAGGAGCTGCTGCCGCAAGCCATAACCACAGTGCTGCTAACATAACCTCAGGTACTTTAAATTCCGCAAGGTTGCCAACTATAACCTATTCTATGGTAAACTTCGCTAACCAGAACTTAAATACTAGCTCTAGCCCTAATTTTGCAGGGTTAACTATTAGTAATAATGAGGTTTATCACGCAGGTAATAAACCTACTCCCTCGGAGATTGGGGCTGCAGCAGCTAGTCATAGTCATAGCAACTATGTAGTTAAAAGCAGTAACGCAACCCTTAATCAGCTAAATATTAGTGATTACATAGACTTACCTAGCAAAGGGGCTGGAAAATACCACTTACTACGTACTGAGGGATCTGGAGGTATTTGGCAGGTTAGTGACCGTGGTGGACTAATGTTTACGTCTGCGGATGACTCTTTAGTGTTAGCTAACGGTGATGTAGGTAGGGGTTTCGCTGCGGATGCAAGCAACGGTATCGACCCTAATGCAGAGTATATATATCTCTTATCAGATGGTAACATTGTGTTCAAGACAGGTCTACAGGAAGGGTTTGGTACTGAACATACTTTTGAAATGACTAACTCAGGACTGCTTAGAGTTAATGGTAATACGGTCTATGATAGAGGCGACAAAGTTGTTGAGTATGGTGCTACCGACGTTTCTCAAATTAATGACCCTAACTTCGCGACATCAATAAGAGACCTTAGTAGTTCTGTTAGTTCAGAAGTGGGCTTACCCTCAGGTTGGCATCACATTATCAATATGGCTCACCAAAATAGTAATGGCTATGGCGGTCAGATTGCTATGAGTTTTGGTAACAATCCACAGCTTAGAATACGTGGTGCAGCAGGGATGTCTTTTGGGGGGTGGTCAAACGTTTACCACGAGAATCACAAACCTACGTACAGTGAGTTAGGTACAATAAACCCAAGCCACACCTCCTTCGCAAACCAGAACTTAAATACCAGCTCTATCCCAACGTTTGATGGCCTCAACTTAGATTCTTCAACACATGCCAATCTTAATATAGACAGAGGTAGTACGGCCTACGATGCGAACATTATGTTCCGCACTGCTGGCTCTGTTAAGTGGCGTTTATGGATGGGGAACGGTGATAACAAAATAGGCATACGTCATGAGTCTTCAGGTCACGAGCCACTACGTATTTACGAAAATAATGTCGCAGTCAAGCAAAAGCTTAACCTTGCGAACACCAGTAATGGTGACCTAGACGGTTACTATATTGGCCGTAAAGACGGTTCAGGTGGTACGGAGATTAGCTCATGGACTGATGTTTACATACGTGCTGATACCAATGCCTCATCAGACTCAAACCAGTACGTCCGTATATCAGCAACTAACGGTGGTGATGAATTCCAAGTACGCAGGAACGAAACGTACTTCACTGGCTCTCACGTTACTACCTCTCAGGTTGTCGCTGGTCAGGGGTCAGGTAGTGTATCTCTAACTGTTAATGACGGTTACGGTAATGCGAATATTGCATTCAATCACCGAGGAGGCATCCCTGATGCCCCAGGTAACTCAGGGCGTATCGTGGTCAACACTGACTCTAACGGTGGTGCTAATATGGCTTTTTCTCTAGGCTCTAACAGTGTGGCAGGTGAGGCTATAGGACTAAACACTCCTCTGTTGTTGGATGAAAACAACATACTGTTAAACGGTAAGAAGGCTTTTGAGTTTAGGGATAGCTGGTTACGAATTAACGAGTATAACTCGTTCTCTAGCGGTATATATTGTGGTCTTTCTAGACTAAGAACTGATGGTGTTCTAGAGGTAGGTAACGCAGGTCAGTATTTTCTAGCTGATAGCAATAGAGTTAATATAACACCTCGACTTAACGTTGCTGACAATGTTAGGTTTCATAATATTAACCAAGGTATCTGGTTTAACCCTGACGGTTATAATGACCAAGGGGGCATACGTTTCCGTGGTTCCAACGGTAATGACGGTTACATGGAGTTTTGGACCAACGATGACTATCAGGAGCCATTCGTTTTCAGGATGTATGATAGTGGTAACACAGGAGCTAACCGTACTCCATTGAGAATCGACAGTGACAAACTGACGGTAAACGGGGAGATTCTACTAACGGATGACAGTGGCCTAGTAGTACGTACCTCTACGAACAATATAGGCGCTAAGATAACCTTCTCTGATAACTCATCTACTAATTACCAACAACGTGGTTTCATAACTTATCGTCATGGTAATGGTGCTTTTGGGTACGCTTCAGATGATGCGTTTGAAATATCAGGCTCTGAGGCTAATACGCTACTGGTTGTACGTGGTGTCACATGGGCTGAAGATTTTGTGGCAACGTCAGACAGACGAGTCAAGGAAGACCTTAAAAACATAGGCAGCGCGTTAGATAAGGTAAACGAGTTGCAAGGTTACACCTACATACAGACTCAACTTAAAGAACGTAAGGCTGGAATAATTGCACAGGATGTTAGGCGAGTACTGCCGGAGGCAGTGGGCGAGACTAATGATGGAATGCTTAACGTATCTCCTATGGCTCTTATTGGTCTACTGGTAAACGCTGTGAATGAACTAAGCGGTCAGGTAAAGGAGTTACAGAATGGCAACGTATAACGTAACTGCTAACGTTGTTGTAGAGCCAGGGTTTACGCAAGTAAGCCTTGACCCTACCAGCCTAAACTTTTTACAACCAGGGGATAGGGTCAACTTCAATAGTTCAGGAGGCACAGCCACTTTTAGTGGGTTTAGTTCTACTTTTTGGACCAGCACCGCAAATATAAGCGGCAGTGGTTACAAAATAGTAAAGTCTGGTCTAGCAAATGGTACCTCTGACACTATCAGTGCTAGTGCAGGTGACGGCTCTGATAACCTAGTTTGTAAAACAGGTGTAAGAGATACAACCCCAAATGCGTTTGGATTGATGGACTTGACTAACGTAGACCCTAAAGCTTTGACTGGGTACACGTTTAGGGTACTCGGCATAAATACAGGTGCTCTTGCCGAAATATCCGCTACAAGTACAGAAGAGGCATATTTCACTGTTAACAATAGCCCAATAAAACGCTACAACCATGTAGTTAATAACGGTGACTATATACATCTTCGTGTAGTTGCTCGTCACGACTATGAGCAACTATCTCGTACAGTGACTGTTAAAGTTGGTACACGAACGGAGCAGTTCAACGTGGTCACTAAACAGTGGCCCTTACCAGAGCAGGTCATTGATTTAGGTATCAGTCCCCCAAGCGACTTGTATTTGAAGAAGCATATTGCTACTTTTTTCGGGGGTGATGCTTACCCCAAACTAAGTGATTATTTGCGTGGTGGGGGGTTAGTACCCTCTATTGAGCAGAACGCGCACGTACCTAGAACACCACCTATCAGGTTAAGTGATTTATACGACACTTCCAGTGCGCTCTATTTTATCTATAAGCCACCGAATAAAGAGATCGGTGCTAACACTATTAATGGTAGTAAATCACTGACACTAACATGGAATATCATTCAAGATTACAATGTTGGTTACGGTGAGTTGGCTCGTTACCTAGAGTACCGGTATACGTTCACATCAGAGTCTGATCAATTGTTTTCGGGCGGTTCTGCCAGTGACGTTAAGATGACTGGTAATACAGCTTCACCGACAACCTGGAGTCAAAACAATGGCCTCGTAGAGTTGTCAGTTACAGCGCCCGCTAACTCTGAACGGTTCTATCACGGTAAGTTAACTATTTACTGCCGTAACGCCATTGACACATCACTCGTCATAACTCGTACAGTGGACTGGATGATGTATTTTTACGGGGAGTAAACCAAAATTACACGAAGGGCTTTACTCAAGTCCTTCTTGGCTTCATAATAATTTCTCCTTTCAAGGTAACGTCCTGTTACCTATCAGAACCCTTCTGAATACAACAAGAGTATCTCCTATGCTTGAAAACCTATCCTTTACGGATGCACAAGGACAAATGTTTACTGACGCAGTTGTCCGAGTCCAAACAGCCAGTTTGAATACCAATTCTTCTGATAGCACTTACGAAAACCTGACTATCGATAACTCTGATTACAGTAAGCCAGCTATCGTAGAGAACAACGATAACTCGTACACAAACATTGACCTCAATGCACAGTTTGTCTACTGGGCATCGAAAGAAAGCTTTGATGCTGGCCTACAACCTTACCCGCTTACCTTTAAACGCGAAGGTCACTTCACCTCAAACCTGTACTTAAACAACGTAGAACTCTCTGACGAAAAGTACACAGGCCTATCACTTGAAGAGAAATGTGAACTCTATTTCACTGACTCAATCCTTCCTACACTTACTCCTATCGAGACACCATAATGAACGACCAAGCAAAATCACTATCATTCGACATCATCGCTAACCTCCAATCACAACTTAACTCAGTTGCAGCACAGAACGAAAATATGGGCAAAACGCTCCAAGAACTTGCTCAAAAACTTGGCGCAACTGAAGGTACTAAACTTGAAGACCTTCCAAAGCTGTTGGACGCAAAATTAGCAGAAAAAGAGGCTTAAACTCCAAATTTGCGTCCGTGCGATAGCATAGGACGCATTTAAAACCCTCTAGTTTACATTCCCCGTATTTAACTAAATCATAACTAATCCACCTTAACTGTATGATCTTTAACATTTAGTTAAAGAATTCCCTTGCCAGCAGATCCCGCATTTAGTTAAATCCATCTCGTTCCTGATTCACTTAAGTCAGGAATCAACTTAACTGCCTAATAAGTTGCCCCTTCAGATGAATACCGCAGAATTACCTCCGCACGAAAATCCTACCTCGCTGACAGATTGGGCTAACGAACCACAGTTAGCCCAGATCAAGCAGGACTACCAAGACGCGAAGATTGAAGCCGATAAGCAAGTCACGCAAATTGACGAGTGGTTAGACAATCTTCATATCACTGGCAAAGCGAAACTTCCTAAGAGTAAGACTCGCTCAACCATTCAACCCAAGCTTATTCGTAAGCAAGCTGAATGGCGCTATTCATCCCTGTCTGAACCTTTCCTTTCTACAAATGATTTGTTCACGGCACAACCTGTAACCTTTGAAGATAGGGTAGCAGCGCGACAGAATGAATTGCTTCTGAATTATCAGTTCAATCATAAAGTCGATAAGATTCCATTTATCGATAAGTACGTAAGAACTGGTGTAGACGAAGGCACTATCATCATTCGCACTGGTTGGGAGTACGAAGAAGAAGAAGTCGAGAAAGAAGTACCGACCTATTCAGAACGTGTAACCAATGACCCTAGATTCTTTGCTCAACTGCAACAGTTGACGCAACTACGTCAGACCAATCCCCAAGAGTTTGACCAACTACCTGAAGAACTAAAGCGTTCTGTTTTACGTTCACTGGAACTTCAACGACCTACTCAGGTTTTCCAGTCAGGTGTTAAGACTGTTACAGAAACTGTCGTTAAGCGTAATCATCCCACCGCTGAAGTCTGCGACTACAACGATGTAGTCGTAGATCCCTCCGCTAAAGGTGATATCAAGAAAGCAAAGTTTGCGACATACAAATTCACTACGTCATTGGCTGAACTTGAGGCTTCTGGTTTATATACTAACTTGGACAAAATCCAACTTACTCGTAACAGTCCTCTAGCAGATCCCGATGACCACAACCCTGACAATACCAATTTCAACTTTAAAGATAAGCCTCGTAAGCAATTCATGGCTTTCGAATACTGGGGATTTTGGGACATTCATGGTAACGGTAGAGTAGTACCCATTGTTGCTACTTGGGTTGGCGATACACTTATTCGCCTAGAAGAAAACCCATACCCTGACGGTGAGCTGCCGTTTGTAATTATACCGTTCCTACCTATCAAAAACTCTTTCTACGGTGAACCTGACGGTGCTCTGATAGAAGACAACCAAAAGGTTGTTGGTGCAGTAACCCGTGGCATGTTGGACATACTAGCTTCTAACGCTAATGGTCAACGCGGCACACGTAAAGGTGCACTAGATGTTGTTAACAAGCGCAGATTATCTCAAGGCCAAGACTTTGAGTTTAACGGCAATCAGGACGCTAAAAGCATCTTCCATGTGAGTGCTTACGCTGAAATCCCACAGTCAGCGCAATTCATGTTCCAACAACAAAATGGTGAAGCTGAATCACTAACCGGTGTTAAAGCTTTTGCTGGAGGCCTATCTGGTGATGCACTAGGTGAAACGGCTACCGGCATACGCGGTGCACTTGATGCAGCTTCGAAACGTGAGTTAGGTATCTTAAGACGTTTAGCTGACGGTATCGTTAAAATTGGTCGCAAGTTTGTGTCCATGAATGCGGAGTTTCTTTCAGATGAAGAAATCGTCCGTGTTACCGAAGAGGACTTCGTTGCTATTAAGCGTGACGAACTAGCAGGAGAGATTGACCTTAAGCTGTCTATTTCATCTGCTGAAGAAGATAACGCTAAAGCACAAGAACTAGCATTCATGCTTCAAACTACCGGCCCTAATTCAGATCCAGGTGAAGTAAGAATGATACGTGCTGAAATTGCACGCCTTCGTAAGATGCCTGACCTAGCTAAAAAGATTGAGGAATATCAACCTCAACCTGACCCACTAGAACAGAGAAAACAGCAACTGGAAATACAGTTACTGGAACTTGAACTTGCAGAAGTGCAAAGCAAAACCCAGAAGAACCAAGCATCAGCTACTTTGGATTACGCGAAAGCAGAAAGTGAAGAAGCTAAAGCTGACCAAATGGCTCTCGACTTTGTTGAACAAGAAGCTGGCGTTAAACAAGAACGTGAACTTCAAAAGCAAGGTGCACAGGCCTCTGCTAACGCCCAATTGGAAAGAGTGAAAGCCTCACTTAATCCACCTAAACAATCTAATCAATAAACCCCTCGGTGTCCGTTTCTCGGACACCTTTATCTCACCTCAATCTGCTCCCTATCGGGACAGGACAATTAGGAAAATCTCAAATGAACAACGAACAAGCAATCAAAGAAATCGAAGTAAGCAAAAAAGAAGCGCAACGCTTTATCGATAAGGCTGCTGGTTTAGAACAACTAGCGAAGAACCGCCACTTCAACAAATTGATTCTTGAAGGTTACTTCAAAGACGAAGCTGCACGCCTAACCGGTCTGCTTGGCGAACCTGAGTTTGCTAGTGAAGAGCATCAGCGTGAACTATTCAGCCAACTTAAGGCTATCTCACATCTCCAACAACACTTCCGTGCAATCACTGAAGTAGGTCGTCAAATGCGCCAAGCAGTAGATGATATGGATGCTGCCATTGAAGAAATTAACGCTGAAGAAGCGGAGGCCTAATAGATGGGTGATGACAACATCTTAGGCATGAGTGACGAGCAGTTCGCAGAACTGCCTGTCCCTGACCTTTCAGAAGAATCATTTGAAGAGCCTGAGTCTGTTAGCGACAGCGGTGCAGACGAAGGTGTAGATGAACACTCAGAACCTGAATATGAGCAAGAAGAAGGTGAGTTCGATGAAACCACTGAAGAAGAAGAAAATCCTGATGAGGAAGCTGAAGAGGCTTCTGAAACTGATGATCTTGGCTCAGATGAAGACGATGAAGACGGGGAACCCGATGACGCTGAAAAAGACTCCAGCGATGTAGACTACGAAAGCTTCTATAAAGCTCTCACAGCGCCTTTTAAGGCAAATGGTAGAGAGATGCAGGTAGACAACCCAGAAGACGCTGTACGGCTTATGCAGATGGGTGCTAACTACAATAAGAAGATGGCTTCATTGAAACCCAACCTCAAACTTATGAAGATGTTGGACAACAATGGTCTACTTTCAGAAGATAAGCTATCGTTCCTCATAGATCTGGACAAGAAAAACCCAGATGCAATTAAAAAGTTAGTCCAGGACTCAGGTGTCGAAACCTATGACCTAGACTCAGCAGATGACTACAAGCCTAATTCCTACTCTGTAGACGATAAAGAGTTTGAGTTGGACGAGGTACTAGATGAAATCAAGCACACCCCGTCTTACCAGAAAACCCTCAATGTCGTAAACAATGTATGGGACCAAGCGAGTAAAGGCATTGTTGCTAACAACCCTCAAGTCTTAGCGGCAATCAACGAGCATATCGAAAACGGTGTTTATGACCAGATCACTGCTCAGATTGACAAAGATAGAATGCTTGGACGGTTATCAGGCCTCTCTGATATCGAAGCGTACCGTCAAGTAGGTGATCGTCTATTCTCACAGGGCAATTTCAATAAAGAAAACCCGCCAACGCAAGAAAGCCCCGAACCTACGCCACAACCAAGCCCTAAAGCTAAACAAGTAGCAAGGCGCAAACGCGCAGCAGCTACACCACGTTCAGCTTCCTCTGCTTCACAAAATCCCACCTTTAATCCCCTAGCTATGTCTGACGAAGACTTCGAAAAGGAGTTCTCAGACAGCTACATCTAGTAGGTAACATTCCTCATGTCTAGACAATATAATGATCCAGTTGGCGGTAATCAATCAACTATTGGTGTTCAGCACCGTACCGACCACTACGTCAAAAAAGCCCTCATTGAAGCAGTAAAAGAAGAGTACTTTGGCCAGTTGGCTTCTTCTAAGCACATGCCTAAGAACATGGGTAAAACCATGAAGCTGTACCACTACTTGCCGCTACTTGATGACCGCAACATCAATGACCAAGGTATTGACGCATCTGGCGCAACTATCGCAAACGGTAATCTTTACGGTTCAAGTAAAGACATCGGTACTATCACTTCGAAGATTCCTCTTCTTTCTGAAACCGGTGGTCGTGTTAACCGAGTTGGCTTCAAACGTATTCCGTTGGAAGGCACACTTGAGAAAATGGGTTTCTTCGACGAGTACACCCAAGAGTCACTAGACTTCGATTCTGATGCAGAGCTACGTTCTCACGTAAACCGCGAAATGATTGTTGGTGCTGATCAACTAACTGAAGCAATTCTACAAGCGGATATCCTAAACGCGGCTGGTACTGTTAAGTTCGCTGGCGCAGCATTAGACCTTGATGAAGTTGGTCCTGCAGACCTAGTAACTTACGACGACCTTGTTAAGCTTGGCATCGACCTAGATAACAACCGTACACCTAAGCAATCTAAGGTAATTACCGGTACTCGTATCATCGATACCAAAGTAGTTAGCGGTGGTCGCCCAATGTACGTACCGTCTGAACTTATCCCTACGCTAATGGCGATGAAGGACTACCACGGCGAAAAAGCGTTTGTTGAAGTTAAGCACTACGCGGCTTCTGGTCAAACTCTACGTGGTGAAGTTGGCTCAATTGCGGGCTTCCGTATCATCACTCCACTAGAGATGCAGCGTTACGAAGGTGCTGGCGCAGCCGGTGACAACACTTCATACGAGACTGGCGGTAAAGTTGACGTATTCCCAATGCTAGTTGTTGGTGACGAGTCATTCGCTACTATCGGTTTCCAAACTGACGGCAAGACCGTTAAGTTCAAGATCATCCATAAAAAGCCTGGCGAAGAAACTGCTGACCGTACTGACCCGTATGGTGAGACTGGCTTCATGGCTATCAAATGGTACTACGGCTTCTTGCCACTACGTCCTGAGCGTATCGCACGCTTTATGACAGCGGCTAAAGCCTAATCACACCGAACCCCTTGCTCTTAAGGGGTTCACTTCTTCCTTTCTAAATTTCGAGAATATCAATGTCACAACTAGACCAATTAAAGGCGCAAGCCGAGCAGTACGGCATTTCATTTCACCCAAACATCGGTGAAGACAAACTTAAAGAAAAAATTGACGAGTTCCTAAAAGCACAGGCAGATGCAACAAAAGCTGTAGTAGTGGGAACCCCAGTTAAATCAACTAAAGGCCCATCACGTGCCGAAGTACTAGCTGAAGCGTCAAAGCTTGTTCGCGTAAACATTACTTGCATGAATCCAGCGAAGAAAGACTGGGACGGTGAAATCATCACAGCCGGTAACTCACTAATCGGTACATTCCGTAAGTTCGTTAAGTTCAATACTGACGAGGGGTATCATATCCCTAATATCATCTACAAGATGCTTAAACGCCGCAAGTTCAACGTATTCTATACAGAACGCACTAAGAATAACGTACAGCAACGTAAAGCGCGTTTAGCCAATGAGTTCGCTATTGAAGTCTTGGATCCACTAACTGAAGCTGAACTAGCTGAACTGGCTAAGTCACAAGCAGCGCGAGGTTAAGTAAATGAGCCTGAACGAACTAACTACTGGTAGCATCGAAGGTAATGGTGTCTTTGACACGTTGATGCAAAGCGTTCGGGCACACCTCGATGTTGAGTTCTCGAAAAACCGTCTTAGTGGGGAAGAGTATGGCAAAGTCTATACGAACCTCACTACGGCAGTTCTTCAACAGTCAATGCAGTTCCTTCTGTCCGAACCTGGAAGTAAGGCGCAAGTAGAGTTAATTAAGTCGCAACGTGCACAAGTTGACACTCAAACAGACCTAATCTCTACCCAACGTGCTAATGCTATCTTGGAAGGCCAGAACATCGCAAAGCAGGGTAAGTTACTTGATAAGCAAGCCTTAACTGCCGATGAAGAACTGGAACGTGTTAAAGCACAAACCTCTCAGATCTCGCAACAGACAACAAACCTTGTTGCTGAAGGTCAGAACATTCCTTTACAGGGTTCACTACTTACTGCTCAAAAAGCCAATACAGAGGCACAGACTACTTTACAGGGTAAGAACGCTGCGATTGCTGATCAGCAAATCATTAACCTAGCGTCTGAAAATACTAACTTAGGTACTCAGAACACACTACTAACAAAACAAGTGTCTAAGTTGGAAACAGATATTGACTTGGTTACAGCGCAGATAACCTCAGTAGGTAAAGAGTCTCTTTTCACCGAGCAGCGCACTACAAACCTTGCAGCAGAAGCCCTCAACGTACCGAAGCAGGGCGTTATCCTCGATAAGCAAGCGACTGTACTGGAAGAACAAGTTCTAACCTCTGCGAAGTCTAGGGACACCGCTGATGCACAAATCTCATTGACCAATGCCCAGAAACTTAAGGTTGATAGTGATGTTAGGGCCACAGAAGCCAACATCCTTAAATTCAACAAAGAGGTTGAAGTTCTTCAGCAACGTAAGCTAACCGAGCAAGCACAAATTCTTGACTCAGTAGATGGAGTGCCTGTTAGCGGTATCTTAGGTAAGCAGCGAGAGCTTTACGGCCAACAAATCGAAGGTTACAAGCGCGATGCAGAACAGAAAGTATTTAAGAACTTTGCTGATGTATGGAGCGTGCTTAGAACAACCGATAACGGCTACGACCCTGTACCTTATGGTTTCACGGTTGAGAATTTTAACTCAGTAGTTGAGAAAGCGAAGAGCGGCATTGGTGCGTAGCACCTAGCCGCAACACTTAAGGAGGAAGGGGGCATTTGCTCCCTTTTTTATTATGGCATACCAGATAACCGCATCATCCAGTACAACTAGATTGTACGGGCACGTGCCCAAACCAAGGGAACAGGCAATAATTGCTGCTGCACTGGACGGTACAAGTACAACACAATCAATAGTCAATAAAGCCATAAACAGCATAAACTGGAGGATGACTAACTTCTTCCACTACGGGCTGACCGAATATCAACTTGGCTTACCTACGGATAAAACTGTTAATCTTATAATTAGGTCAGAATTTGTTGAGACTGAACTTGATAGGTTCGAAGGTGAAGGCAATTACACCATTGAGAGCATTACCAGTGTTCCGCCTTCTGACAGGTACTTTATAACCAAGTATTTATACCGTTACCGTGACTATAACAGGTACTTAGATACCGTCATCCCACCTAACGATTTTGCCTCTGAAATAGAGAACTCACATGACAACTTTGTCGTAGAGAGCAAATCACAACTTACAGCGGCAACGGAGTCTTTACTGGATGGCATCCCAGTTAATCGATACGTAGAGACTACATATTTGGTCGACGGGGTTTCTGCCACCTTGTGCGAGACATTCGAAGTAGAGCATTCATTTAACTACTCTGACTCATTCAGCGAAAAAACAACGCATAAGTATGATGGGTACAGTAGAGACAGTGATGTAGGGCTTCCCGTAGAGTATACACTTAATTACGTCACATCATCTTACTCACGTTACCGTGGAGTAGGGACTCTTACCTACCAAGAAAAAGTAACAAGGTTCACACGTTTCGCTGATGGCTCTGAAGGACCAGTATCTACTGAATTATTCGACCCTATCACACTAACATACGATACAGGACTTATAGGGAATACTGAGGTATTTAGGCAGAATGAAAAATTCTTACCGGATGAAATTCCTGATGTCATGTACTACATAGTCGAGTACTTCATCTTCTCACCGGAAGGTAAGAAAATACCTAAGTACCTATTTACGATAGATGACTACGATTTAGACCCAGGTATAGAGCAGGGCGAACCAATACTGCAAATCACTAAAGTACATCCTGAGACAGACTATTACCCTATTGTCCCATTAAGGCAAAGGAATAAAAGTGTGCTTGAGAATGAATTTTTAGCTGACAGTGTTAGGGACATACTCAATAAGTTGGACTTGGACGCAGATCACTTAGTCAATGCAATCGAGAGTAACGAAGACATAGCCGACATTGATGAAGCAATGCTCATAACTGCAGTATCAGTGGACACTACGGAAAATGCTGGCATTAAGTACCTCATTCAGTATTTTGAGGAGAATCTACAACTAATAGTCACCGAGGAGGCCACAGGTTTCTCCACTATCCCAGATACAATAGTTAAACACTTTATACGTATTGAGGAAGGTAGTATTGATATGCGTATAGACTTTGCTCAGATAGAACGTAAGACGGTCACAGGTTCTATCGGCAAAGTGGGTACAGTCAGCAACTCCATTGATGTTACTGGTTCAAATGATATTTGGTACTTGCGCGAGCAACGTACAACTAATGAATATATAGAACTTAAGATTACTGACCCTGTACACAAGAACTACATCTATGCAGACGGCGTTATTACTACCACCTTACGTGACATAATCGACGACGAAGAGAATGAAAACTTCATTATACCGCTAAAAAGGAGTACTACACTTAAACTCAACACTTACGAGTTACAAGAACTCTTCTACGAATGTACCGTGTTAGTGTGCTATGCGTATGAGAAACGTAAACTTAAGTGGTATGAAGGAAAGGCCTTTAAAATATTCATGGTTGCAGCATCTATCGCGATACTGATATCAACCGGTATAGAGATATACTCCGTTTTTGCTGCAGCAACTACAGTAACGGCTGGCCTTATCGCCGTAGCAAAACTGGTACTAGGCAAATACTTGATATCCCTTGGTTTAGAGTACGCGGTTGAAATGGTTGGTGTAGAGTTATCGTTTATTATTGCCATTGCCTCCCTAGCATTAAGTATTAGTAAAGGGGCTGGTAACAATATACTCGCTAATATGAACGCCTCTGAACTACTCCAACTGAGTACAGGCATTAGTGCATCTATCAGTTCTAACGTGCAAAAGGACATGCTAGAATTTCAAGCAGAGGTAACAGCATTTCAAGATGAAGCTGAAAGCCTTATGGATGAACTAGAGGCGAAGCAGGAACTGCTTAAGCCGTCTAATCTTATCGACCCATTCTATTTCGTTAACAGTGGACCAATCCACGACTTCAACGAAGAACCTTCCAACTTCTATCGAAGAACTACTCAAACCAACATCGCAGATCTCTCTTACGCTGCAATTGAGAACTTCGCAGAAGTTAATCTTTCCCTCCCAAAACCTAAATTCAATTAGGAACTCAATATGTCCAATTCAATTTTAAACTTCACTGGTTCACCTAATACCAATCAGTATGGACCACTAAGTGTCGCCTCTCATGGTTTTACGGCTTCTACGCCTACAGCAACTGCTACACAGGACTTTAACCCTTCTACCTGGGACTCGTTGTTCGGGTACACCAATGAAGACACCGGAGTTCAGCACGCAGGAACATTCTTGCCAACAGCACAAGCAGTAGGAGGGCTAGCTCAATCATGGTTAGGTTTTCAGAACCTTGGTTTAGCTAAAGACCAGTTCAACTTCCAGAAAGGTGCCTTCAACGACCAATTTAACCAGCAGGTATCTCAGTACAATACTGCCATCAATGACCGCGCTAATTCACGTGGCTACTTAACTGATGCCCAGAAAGCCAGTTACGTTAATCAGAACACATTGGAGGGTCGTGGTTAATGGCAAACCCTATCACATGGCGTAACGTTGGGATGCCGAACTTCGGTTCAAGCAACCAATTACAAATTGCGGCCGGTGATCAGTTGAACGCAGGCATCGCCCAGTTAGGGCGTGCCGCTGACACTTATCGCCAAGGCCAGATTGATGCAGAAAGGCAAACCAAGGAATTCAATACTCAGAACTTCCTTAAGCAGATAAACGGCTTCAATGATATTGATGGCTATGACCAATTCAATCAACGCATTAACAGTGAACTGGGTGGCTTAAACGCTAGTCAGGTAGACGCTGCCGCAGTACAAAGCGCACTACAGGGGAGAGATAACGCGCTACGTACAGATGCCCTGCAACAGCAAGAGTTCTCTGACAATCAAGCGGAAGTTGCAGGAAGACCTGATACCCGCAATGCCAATGCGTTAATCGCTGCTGGCGAGTTTGACGAGGCCGAATCTGTAATCAACGGTAGTTCTACTATCACAGACAAATCCACTCTTCTAAATACCTTGAAGAAGGCCAGAGTTGATGCACGAGAAGACAAGTTCAAAATGGATGAGCGCACGCGTACATTAGACCTTCGCGCACAAACCGATACCGCACTTGGTATTAGAAACAATGCACTACAAAATGTTGATGACCCGACCAACCTTGAAGATTACGTGCAAGGCCAACTTCAGGAAGCAGGCGTAACTGATGCACAAATCATTAAAAACACTATTGCCGGTTTGCAGGACGACTTTAACGCACGCAATGGTCTTACTGAAGATCAACGTAAGTCACTAGCTAACGCACAGAGCGTCCACAATAGCATCATCGACAGTACCAATCAGAAGATAGATATCATGTCAGGCAGTACGCCGACATACGGGGATGAGTTAGGTCACTTCCTTGATACTAATAATACTACCTCTTCTGCTCTTAAGTACGTGGCAGAGCAATCTGATAAAAATGTTTCATGGTATGAGGGCATAGACGGACTAGATCACTTCCTCACTGGCGGAGACTCCCGTTGGGGAGGTGACGCTACCAAGATGGCAAGTAATGCACTTAATACAGCTAAGGAGAACCTACTGGCTGATAAGGGACTTGAAAGTATCATTACTGGCCCTGATGGTGATCGCATGTTAGGTGCCGCTGTTAAGTATGCAATGGACTCAGTAGCGAATAACGACGGTAGTGGTTGGAGTCAAGAAGAGTTCCAGAAGCAGATTGAAAAAGGCTTTAAGCTGTACCATGCCCGCTATACATCAATAAAAGAGCACGAAAAAAAGCTATCAGAACTTGTATTGAAGCGTGATACGTTACAAAATGATGCCGATGAGAGCCTACGTATATTAGAAAACTCGTTTAAGCGAGCAAGACGACAAGGCCAATAATCTTCCAAAGGGGTACATCGTTACCCCTTAATTATCTCCGCAATACCCCCAATCAGAGAGACACCTCCCTTATGTCCAATGAACTAAGTGTCCAAAAGACACAAATGAAGCGTGATCGCATCCAAAAGAGAGCAAATGAACTAATTGGTTTCGATAAGTTCTCGCAAGATGTGACTGCTGCCGCTGAAACGGCTAGGGCCGCACAAGACAGAATAGCTGCTGAAGAAATTAGACGAGCGAAGATTAGCCGTGATTCATGGGCACGAAACAGCGAACTAGGTACGCTCTCAGGCCAGAGTAAGCAGTTAGTTAACCGACTGGCTCAAGGTGGCCTACAAGTCCTTTCAGAAGCTGTAGCTGGAGCCAATAACACTGAGGCAAACCGTTTACTTGGTAAACTGGATGACAGAGCCTTACGTCTAGCACAACGTGAACTCAACGGTGAAACCCTTAGTACTGAAGACAGTACTTACCTAGACCAGCAAGTTGATACCTCTCAATTCTACTTACCTAAATTTGGTACAAATGCACATCACATGCCTTCTTCTAGTACGGCTCGCGAAGTATTCGCAGAGGCGTTAAGTAACTTGAAGCAAGCAGGTAATATTGATAACGCACTCACTAAAGACACGACAGTAGCCAAAGCATTTAACCCACTTAACCGTGAAGAACAGTCTGCGGATATCGCCAAAGCCTATGAAGACTCTGGCTTATCAAACGAAGAGTCATTAACCAGTAACCCAATGGCACTATTTAACTTTGCGGTTGATGGCGCTAAGTCACTGGTGAATAACCCTGCCTCTACAATCGAATATGCTGCTGAGAGTTTGGCAGGAGCTGCATCTGCTGCTGTCCCTGGATTGGCGGTAATAAACAGTGCCAACTACGCCAATGATGTCCGTGCGAACAATATCGATAGAAAGTTACAGGATGAAAACACCTCACTTACCAAAGCTGATATTGAAGAAGCTAACCAAGAAGGTGCACTAGCTGGCGCGTTAGACTTTGCCGGTGATGTGGTAACTGCACGTGCTGCAGGTATTACAAAAGCACTGAACAAAGGTAAGAAGCCAAAGACTAAATCACTTAAACGCAAAGCTACTGAAGAGTCAGTTAAACGTCCACTTAAGGTAGCCGGTTCTTCTGTCTTAGAGTCTGCCACTGAAGGCGCACAATCAGCTATTGAAGAAGACGCTTTTGGTGAAGACTTCGATCTCAAGACCAATGGTAAAGATGTACTTGAAGCTGCTGTTATCGGTGCAGGCGCATCAGGCGTAACTACCGGTACTGGTCAAGCCGTTCAAACCGCTAAAGACGTTACTAAAGCTGCCCCTAAAGTTGCACAAACTATCTCGAATCAGGCAAAGGCCCAAAATGAGCGTAATGCTTCTGAAAGTGAAAGCCGTAAACAACGGACTGAGCAGTCAATCGGTGTGGCTAATGAGACTAAGGATTATTCAGATATCATTGAAAAATCTACCACTGAGGTAGATAAATCAGAAAAATTAGACATCGAAGAAGTCGCAAGTACTATCTCGCGCCAATTTGAAGCACAGTCAAAAGATACGACTAATCCTGACGATACTGAAGCCAATGAGCCTATTGAGCAATTGGATGGTCTTTGGGACGCTACAGTGGAACGCCTTGATTCTGTTATGGCAGAGATAAGACAGGACACTGATAAGAAGAAACCTGAACTGCGTCAACAAGCTAGTGAACTTGGTAGAGCTATAGATGTGATTGAAGCGCATAGAGACAAGATCTCTGAAGCAATTGCGCGAGACAATAATACAACTGAAGCTATCACCAGTGTAACTGAAGCTACTGAACGTAATGAAGACTTCGAGCTGAACGCTCAACGTATCTTGGAAACTGATGCTATATCACCAGATAGTATTAGCGTGGAGCAGATGGAAGCACTTCTAAAATCAGACAAGTGGACACCAGAAGAACGTACTCGTTTAGAGAATAGCTTTAACGCTAAACAGTCAATGAAGGTTATCGAGGAAAGTCGCGATATCCAGTCTTCTTCTCCTAATGCTGACCTTGTTAGTAACGATATCTTCAACGGTAGGTCTAAAGGTACTTACAACAAGAAAGATAAAGGTGCATCAGGTGTTAAGTCTTACCGTCAAAAGGTCGGTCATGCTTTACGTACAGGTAACATCGAAGCTGCCAATAAAGCACGTGATTATCTAGCCGCATTTGCAGACAAACACTCTAAGAAATCAGAAGCTATTCAATTAGCCCTTGGTGCTTATGCGCGTGTAGGTCAGAACGGTAACTTCACACTACAGTACAACGAGCAAGAACAAGCTGCCGTTGATTACCTTGCCCGTGAACACAAGTTTGAAATGAAGAGCGGTACTCCGCGCATTGCTCCAAGTATTCAACGTGAAGCTGAAGCCCTACGAAACGTCCTTACAGAAGTAGATGGTTTAATCCAGGCTAAACGAGATGTTGACCCTATTTCTACACAGTCAACTCAGCCTACACCTACAGCTAATACAGCCCCTCAAGCTACACAGGAACAACCTACGGCTACTGCTGACGCATCGCCTACGGTAACTGAAACATCCACTCCTGAAGCCACTGAGACTGTATCTAATGACACCGCTGAACAACCAACTACAGAAGCAACGCAGCCAGAGGCGCAAACAACGCCAGAAGAGAATACGCAGACGGTAACTGAGCCAGAAGACGCGCTTGCGACTTTCAATGCTCGTATGAATACCTTGATTAACAAGGTAGGAAGCGATGGCCATAGAATGATGGTTCAAGCAGGTTATCTTGAAGATGGTAGTCCTGAAGAAAAGGCTGATGCTCGGAAAAGCCTGGAAGAGTATGCTGCCAAGTCTGAAGCCCATTCTGAATTGTATTCTTTAATTAAAGATATAGAGTCAGGTACTGTTTCAACTGACAGTAACCCTACAGTGGAACAAACCACCGAGTCTGAGAGCGAAGCGGTAACAGACGAGGAAGTAGGTGAAACAAACCTAGAACAGGCACTACAAGAGTCGCGTGCTGAAGAAGTTCGAATTGATAATCAAATAGAAGATCTTCGCAAGCAGCTTACTGACAAAGAAGGCATTACCAATCAAGTCATTGCTGAACTTGGTTTAGCTGATAAAGAAGCGCACTCTGTTAAAGAACGTACTCAAATCAATGAAGCGGTACGTGAACGTCAAGGTGAACTACTTACCCAGATTCAGAACTACAAGGCTGACCAAAAGGCAGTTCGTAATAGTACCCGTGCACTGGAAGGCCAAAAGGCTAACTTTGATGGAACTGCGAAAGCCTTTGAGAATGAAGACTTCGCTAAGAAGTTCGTACCCTCTAATAAGAAGACGCTAGTTCGTGCTGTTCCTAACTTAATCAGTCAATTAAAACGAGCCCCATCTACTGTACTGGCTTACGCGAAAGAATTTACTTCTCTTACTTCTAATCAGAAGGGCGCCATTAAGCACTTCACACAATTCGCAGAAGCGTTTGGAGAACGCCTTAATACGATCCCTAACTTAGAAGCGATTGCTAAGAACCCTGATTTCCACTTGTACACACCATTAATGGAAGACGATGGATTCTCTGAAACCGCCAAAGCTGGACTAGCAGCCGCTGCATACACGTGGTTAGCTAATGACGCTAAAGGTACACGTTATACTGATGCACGTGTATTAGCCCGCCGCTTTAATATCTCTGATAGCGATAAAGTACCTGCAAGCCTAGTAGGTGCATTGGCCAAAGATGGTCTACCCATCAACATGCTTTATAAAGCGTTAGGTCAAAACGCTGCATCTGCTTTAGGTATTCGTCTTAATGAAGAGTCAGCATCAACACGTGATATGAGTGTGTTGCAGTTGCAGCTAGGTCAAATGGTTGTGGCCACTATGTCTGATATGGGCCTAATTGATGTTCGTCAACGCCCTATGGCTGATGTTATCCAAGCAGGTAATGCTGAAGTTCGTGAGAACGTCCTATTACAGGTTGGCCTTACTAAAGCTAAACAGAAAGACCTTACCCCCGAAGAACTTGATAAAGTTATCGGTAAGATCCCGTACACCACAGCAATTGTTAAGCATGACCCCACTACAGAGCCATTTGATGACACTGGATTGAGTAATGAAGTACAGGAAATCATTGGAGCCAATGAAGATACTGACTACGTTATTGAGAACTTATTTGATACGCATACGGTAGACCGCGAACCATCTCTTAAGCCTGGTGAAGGACTTAAAGAGGGTACGCTTATGAAAGGTACTATAAAGCAGGTATCTGACCGCACACGTGCAATGACAGCAGAGCAAGAGCAAAAGGCAGTTACCATTGTTCAAGACAATGACTTGATCATGTCTATGCTAAACGTGGATGACAATGACGGTGAAGGATCAGAACTTGAACGTGTACTGGGTATCGAATCTAAGAACCGACTTAAAGCAATGCCTAAGCGTATGCGCGATAGCGCGGAAGCGAAAGGTAATGGTCTTCTTAACGAATGGAACAAGTACCAAACTTGGCGTAACAAACTAAGCCTAATGAAGAATGGCCTATCTACTCCATTCTACTTGGGCATGGAAGTATGGAACTATGGTCGTTTTGGTTACACGAACCAAATGATTAATCCGCAGACTTCTAAGATTCACCGTGCTCTGGTAGGCATGAAGAGTTGGAAGCAGACAGTAAGCGTTACTGACGGCCCGAAGATTCAAGCATTCTTACTTGGCGTGGCTCAAGGCTTAGACGTTGATATCGATAAACAGACAGCAGATGACTCGCTTGCCGAACTAGACCCTATCATTAACGACACAGACAACGTGTTTAACAAGGGCGCAGTAGCTATCAACGAATTGAAAGTTAATGGTGCAGAATGGGCGCAGACTGAAGAAGGTAAAGCAGCACGTGAAGATGTTGTAGCCGCAGTAGAGAAGGGTAAACATAATGTTCACTCACTACATGCTCTAACTAACTTGGCTCGATACCTTGAAGCAAACGACAAAGGCCGCGAGCACTTTGAAGCTGATATCTGGTTAGAAATCGATGGTATTACCAACGGTGTTGTGATCGGCTCAATCATTTTCGGTAACGGTACGGCAGGTAATCTGCGTGAAGAACTAGAAGCCGGCGGCATATTCTTCAATGAAAAGCGCGACTACGGTGAACATGCCTCTACTGAAGGTAATAAAGACTTCTACGAGCGACAAGCTGAGATCTGGCAACAGTACCTACAAGATGAAATTGTTGTAGCAAAACGCAACCCAGATAGTATTGAATCAAAGCGCCTATTTGCCGCTGTACGCTTCTTTACTGGCTTGGACGTATTCTCGGACAAAGCACTAGAGATCAGTCGTAAGATGGCCAAGAGCCCACTTATGCAGAACGTTTACGGTGCAGGTAAGGCTTCACTGTCTAATGACTTGGCTTCTGCAATCATAGACAACCTAGATACCTACATTGACAAGGTTATCAATGGTACTAAGGGCACTGATGAGCAAAAGGTTTACCTAGTAAACTACATGCTACAGAACATTGAGCCATTAGTTACCACTAAGAAAGGTAAGACATTCAATGTATTTAAGGACGTAAATCGCTTCAACACGGTAGAAGAAATTCGCGAGTCGGAGTACGACACGTTTGGCCTTAAAATCCTACAAGACAACATCAGTAAAGATTTTGCTTCACCGATGCTTGATGCTATCGAAACACACTTCCAAGCGTTTAAATTCAATCGTGCTGTCTACATAGACAACATGAAGAACCACGCTGACGTATTTAAGTCACTGTACGAAATGCGTGTTAAAGAAGAGAAAGAGCGTCTAGTTAGTGAAGGCATTATCGATGCGACCGATGAAATACCTGAAGCAACGCGTAAAGCGATTGCGGATGAGCTGCACCACATCATGCCTGCTGTTGAGAACCCTAACGGTGACGGTACATACGAGACTGACTTACAAGCCGTTAAAGTAGAAGATGTTGCTGCACGTACAGCCAAGGGCAATGCGTACAGAGCTAACTTCAAACCAAACAACGCTGTAAAGGTACAAGTACTTCAACCTAATGGTTCATACGCTGAAGGCTCATTAAATACTCTGTCTTCAACTGCGACTGTCCGTACCTTCGCTAATAACATCGGCCCGGGCGTTGGTGTTCAGAACATTCACGGTAACGATGCAGGAATTATTCAGCCGGTAGTGGCTAACTTCGATATCTTCAACGTTCACGATGGTATTCCAGCGGGACTTAACAACTATAAAGAAGTAGGTCAGGCCGCTAACCGAGCGTTTTTGGACAACGTATTCAATAACAACCCATTCAGTTACGCTAAAGATCTTATTGACCGTACAGTTGATGAAATCAATGAACGTAAAGAGCGTGGCGATATCTCAGCATCAACAGCTAAGACACTTATCGATAAGTTAACGAATACGACTACAAGCCAGTTCGGTAAAGATACTCGCGATGGCGGTAACGACTATGAGTACCTTACTTCTAAGGCTATCGAGACTTCCGAACGTCTAGGTGAGTTGCGTAACACTGTTGAGTCGGTACAACAATACTATTTGCCTGGGACAGGTGTTACTACCGAACTTGGTAATAAGAACGATGAAGCCCGTAGCAATGGTACATACGAGGCACCTAAAGCCCCTGAGTTGTCAAAAGACGGAGCAACACAAACCGCATCGACTGTGCAGCGCACAAAGGAGATGCAACAGAAGAACCTAAAAGAAAACACTTCTGATACTGGCTTAAAAGATACCTCACCATTCGCCACTACATTAGAGAAAGCATTGAAAGCGGGGGAGTCATTCTCTTCAGCATTTAAAGCCGCTGTAGTTGCTACTGGCTCAAAGGGTTTCCACGTAAGCCTAATCAATAAGCTACTTGAGAACTTGCCTTCTGACTTTGAAGTGCAACTTGTGAACAAGGACAGTGATAGTAAGTTGGTAGAAAAGATGAGCGGTATTCGTGGCGCCCATATCAAAGGCACAGGTAAACTGTTACTTAAGTCAACAGACTTCAGCAAGAATAGCTTAAACCTTGAAACCTTGGCTCACGAACTACTTCACGTAGTTACTGCAAACACTATAGACGCTGAACCTGACAATCCGGCTGTTAAAAAACTTGATGAATTGCTAAGAGAACTTCGCGGTAAGATCACTGACAGCAAGTTCCTACCTGCACTGGAGAACTCTAAAGAACTGGTAGCTTGGGGTTTGACCAATAAAGACTTCATTAAGAAGTTAAAGGCTACAAAGGTTAAGGGTAGACGTAACGGTAAGTTGCTGGACGCATTCACTGCGTTCGCTGATGCACTAAAAGGCTTCTTTGGCGGCAAGTCACTTAAGAATGACTCTGCACTTAAACAGTTAATTGAGTTGTCTGCTGCCGTAATGGAAGTGGATAGTAAGGCCAACCCTCGTAGCAATGACGCTAACATTGACCTGAATGCTCAACGTATACAGGGAATGTCACCGGTAGAACTTATCCGTGGCCTAGCTACGTATGGCCAAACTACTGACGCACATACATCTCACTTGGTTTCAATCCAAGAAGAGATAGTAAACGTGTTCGCTGGTCCGATGGGTGCTGACCTTAAGTTAGAGGAAGAGGCGTTAGGTGATGACGTTGATCAATACCTTACACACTTATCTAACGGTACAAGACCATTCGTAAGCGCAATCCAAACAACGTTTAACCTTACACCACAAGAAGCTTACGTTGCGGAGCAACTGGAAGCGGTACTTGATAGTAAGATTTTAGATGCAGGGTTCGTTAAGAATAGACTCGTTGATGTCTGGGAATCAGCTAGAAAGTCGCTTACATGGGAAAGCTTCCTACCTAACCCTGACTTCAAAGATGATGCGGCAGAAGTTGTCAAGGCTAAAGCCAAGTACGATTACTTGTTTAGTACTAAGAACCTTAACAAAGGTAACTATGCGTTCAGTGACTTAGCAGGTAAGTACGTAGACTCTCGCGCCTCTGACTTCCTTACACGATTCGCAGCAGCTTCTGCTGTATCAAGTGAAGTTCGTGCAGCCCTAGAAGGCCTAGACGAGGTTACTACTGAAACCAATGGAAGTATTTGGTCACGCGCTAACAAGGCTGTCATGGATCTGTTTGGCCGTATGGAGGAACTAGTTAATGGTAACTTCCGTCATGGTGGGAACCTGCAAGCTAAACAAGACCAGTTGCTTAACCGCATGGCTCAAACTAATCACCGTAATCGCCAGAAGCTTAACCTACTGGAAAGGAAGAACCTTGAGGGTAAGACAGTACTTAACAAGTACCTAAGTAAAGCTATTAACTCTGTGCTAACCGGTGACTTCGTTACTTCACGTACAGAGTCTGAGCGCCCGTTTATAGCGGCAGCGGCAAACGTAGCGCAATTAGTAGGTACAGGTACGGTTGGTACTATGACAGAACTCTTGCGTAAGCAGTTCAAAAAGGCTGACGAAGATAGACCTAGCCCACTAAACGAAGCGTTTACCGAAGTATTTGGTAGAGGCCATCCTGACATGGATAGCGTTATAGACCTTACGCGTAAAGCCAATCGCGATATCGAGCAGCAACGTCAGTTCGGTAAACAAGGCATGATGTCACTACTTCAGAGTAAGTTAGGCAAGTTGAGCGATGCAGCTTCTGAAAGCCTACACAAATCACTGCTTTCTACTGATGCCGGCCACCTACTTGCTAACGGTTACGATATCAACCGAATCGACGAGTTACTGACAAACGATGCAACGCTAGACAACGAAATCAAGGATATCGAATCTCGTATATCTGGTTTCCAGCATAGCACTACTTACGTCAACCAAGCTAAAGCCCTTGCATATTACATGGTAACGGGTAACGCCACCTCTGATGTATTACACAAGAACGCTCACCAGATTGTTAACCTGTTTGGATTAAACCAAAAGGTAACTGATGATCGTAAAGCTGATGCAATCAAGCTGGTAGATACACTTACTTCTCTTTACGCCATGACTTACACTTCAAAAGGCCATAAGAAAGCGGCTTCACAAGTTATTCGTGAGAATAACCAAAAGGACGAGAACGGCGTTGAGTTCATGCTTAAGCAGTACGAACAACTACGCATTGACGCTCTTGAAGCGAACTTTGATGGTGAAGTAACGCAAATGACAAAAGGTTACACACCTGAGTCAGTTAACCCACATATCACCCATGACTATGCTTTACCTGGGAGCGCGAAAGCTGAGTCCTTATATAAACAAGGCTATAAGTTAGTTGGGGCTGTTGGTCGCGATGAGCGACTAGACTCTTCAAAAGGCCTTCTATTGTTCGCAATTGAAGATGGCGGTATGGCTCGAAGAGTGACAGGTACAATGTCATTTACGGCAGGGGCTATGAAAGGTACTGAGTGGATTGACTCTATGGAAAAAGCAGAGCAGCCAATCACGTATAAGGACAAGCATAAGATCTTGGGCGGTATCATCGGTACGGCTCGTAAGAATGCACTTGCACGTATCAGTGACCCTAACTTTGACCCACGCAAAGTTGAGGCTGATGCAGGTCCGATGATGATCCCGACTTTCCACAATGACGGTACAATCAAGACTTTCCGTTACGAAATGTCAGAAGCATTGCGTGCTACCAGCCTTCAGAAGCGTTACAACGCTGTTGAGGCACTAGCTATAATGCAGGGCAATGTAGTCGATAAGCGAAGCACTCGTGAACGTAACCGCGCTGTGGTTGATACGCTAGTAGAGCAGTACAACAATGACCCTGATAGAGATTCAGCGGATTATGTACATATTGGCCCGGCTGCAGAATCTGCGTACCTACGTGAATACTGGGCGCTGTTACCGCACGACACACAAATGTACATTCGTGAATCTACGGGCCTTAGCCTGCCTATCAAGCGCGAGCTGCTGCACGCGACACTGGGTTTCCGTAAACCAAGTCTATCCGATATCTTCAAAACTGATCGGGATGCGCAAGGCATGATTACTAGTCTTGTCCGTAAAGGTTTGGAGAACATGCTTAAGCCTGACCAGATCAGCGCACTAATTCGCGGTATCAAGAAAGGTGAAGATGGTTTTGCTGTTGCTACTGGCATCATCAAGGACAACGTAGTTGTTAAGAACCTTTGGACTACCATGTTCAACATCGTTAGTAACTTCCTACACCTACTTGGTAACGATATACCAGTACGCCAAGCGTTTAGCGGCAGCGTGCGAGGCTATCGTGAAGCAGCTAAGTACAACAAGCTACGTCAACGTGCCTACGAAGTAGAGCGTGAAATGGCTATCTTGGATTCAGGTTCTGAACAGTACAGCAAGTTCCGTAATGAGGCTAACAAGCTACAAACACTAATGGCCACTAGCCCAGTACATAAGCTAATGGAAGCTGGCTTGTTCCAGACTATCGTAGAAGATATCGATAACACGCAAGATCCGTTTAGCTTTAAGAGCAAGGCCGCACGTAAGATTGATGAGTGGTCCGATGCGAAGCGAGTAGGACCGCTAAATAAACTGGGCAAATACCTGTATGTTACGCAAGACACGCAACTATATAAGATGATGAACCAACCTATTCAGATGTCTGACTTTGCTGCACGTTTTGCCATGTTTGAGTACTTAACTGAAATGGCGCCTGAAAAGCTGGATGATCAGACTGCGTTGAATACGGTCAGCGAACACTTCGTTAACTACGATATTCCTACCAGTCCACAGCTTCAGTGGCTTAACGACCACGGGTTATTGATGTTCAGTAAGTATTACCTACGTATTCTACGTCCGGTATGGTCTACATTCGCTGAGAAGCCAGCGAGTACAATACTTTCTCTAATGATGACGCTAGACAATGCGCTAACATCACCAGTGGAGACAGTACTAAGTAGTACTATCTTCGATAAGATTACTAACCCTATCTCAAGTGGTTTAGATGCTTGGGACGAACCATTGCCGCTGCAAGCAGTAGCAGAAATTCTTTAAACATCAGGGGGCGCTCAATGCGCCCTTTCTTTTATACTGCGTAAGCTAGTCCAGCCAATCCCGCGAGTATTGTGCCAATGAAGGCTAGGGCATAGGTCACTGCTTTACGGCCGATGCCTGAAAAACCTGAGTCTTCAATCTCAAGTTTTAATTGTTCTGGTTCATCAACATCCGGTAATTCCATCAAACTTGGAATAGGGAAACCAGGTGCGAATACTGTGGGCTCTTTCGCTCTACCTTGCATAGGGAGCGCCCAACCTTGTCTTCGAAGAACGTTAACCCGACTGCCAATGCTACCTGTACTTCGTCCTAGCACTTCTGCTACGTCTTGGTAACGGTAGTTCCAGTTCTCAATAAGGTTCATTACTACGTTGTCTTCTGCGGGGGTAAATGGTCTACGAGTTGTCATGTTTTATGCTCAAAAAAGCCCCCATATTGGGGGCTTGGTAAGGAGAATGTTGTAGCTACTCGGTCTTCTTCTTGCTTTCTGAGTATATCGCTACAACGATAAAAGCGATTACGGCTACTACACCGGCTACGCTTAATAATATGCCCAGAAAGTATGAAGTAGCGATCACAATACCTGTCAGCAATGCCAAACCGATAACTATTGCGATTGCCTTCATTAGGATGAAGAGTTTACGAAACATTAAACGAACAACGACTTGCGAGGTTTGCTGTTAGCTTTGACTAATGCTTCTTCTTCTTCATCTGTTTTGAATGGAGGTTTGTCTTCTTCGACTTCCTCTTCTTCTTCAACTGGGTCCGGCTCAACCACTTCTGGCTCTGCTTCTACTTTCTTAGAAAGCGGAGTAACGTTATCTTCCGCTGGCTTTTCGGCAGGGGCTTCTTCAGTTACTGACTCTTCTTTTTTAGTGGCAGCTTTAGTTCTGCGCTTCTTAGGTGCAGATTTCTTAGTAGGTTCGCCACCTACAAGGGCTGCTACGTCCGTATCTAGGTTTGCTGATACAGAGTCACCGTCAATTTCTAGTTCAATGCTGAAGTCTTTGTCAGCAAGGCCTAGCATGTTTTGAGCCTTAACGTGTTGCGTCAAGATCTCATTAATATCTTTTTCTTCGAATACAATTTTCATTACGCTATCTTCTTCTGAAATGCGAGTAGTTGTTGAAAGGTGTCAGTCCGTGCGCCTGCAAATATGGCTGCTAGTGCGTCTGCAACGTGCTCGTTCTTCCCTGTGTAGTGTACGTTCCCACCACGCTTGTGAGAGAACCAGTTAGCTTCAGGGAAGGTGTCAGTTGCCCAATCAATCATCATCTGCTTAGAGGCGTTCTTGTTGCCTACAGCAGCGAGTTTGACTTCTGACGGAGTGACTTGAATAAGTGGAACTTTAAGGCTGGCCAGTAACCCGATACAGATACCGTATGAGGTCATGGCCCGTGAACTTTGTGAACCAATGGGTATCTCCACAAAGGCTATGTTGACACCCTTTAAGAATGTCGACATGCCTTCATGGATTTCCCTTGCACGTCGAAGGTCATCGCTGTTCTTACGAACAGTTTTATTTTTATTATCCGATGACGTTTCGATTAGTTTGATTTCATCTAAGCCAAAGTCACCTTGATTTACTTCAAAGTGACCTTTTACCATCCCAAAGTTCCGTAGGCTTGGGTCGATACCGGCTAGAATCATTTACTTAAATAATGACTTCACGCCACCTTTGGCTGATGAACCTGCGCCACCTTTTGCTGGCGCACCTGATTTAGCACCGGTCTTTTCAGCACCTTTAGCGCGGTTGATAACTTCGCCTTTGAACTTCTCAAGCCATGTATCAACGTGGACTGCTTCTTCCGCTTCAGCTTGGATTTCTGTCACGGTCATGTTGTCACGCGGGCGTACCCACTTAACGATAGCGTTCTGTTCGCGTGTTTCGCCTGACGCAACGTACTTACCTTCATCGTTTTTAACGCGCTTGTCTACAAGCTGCTTTTCGATAAGGAATTTAACGTCTTTGCCAACCAAGTCCATGATCATGTTTACCTTGGTAGGTACTTCTTTCTTCTCTTCGTAGCTGTAAAGCTTGATTACTTTCTCTTCAATGTCGAGATCAGCAATTTCTTCTGCTGTTGCTAGAAGCGCTAGTGAGTTAGCGAAGATGAAACCTGGAAGGTACTTTTCGTTACCGTCCTTGTCTGTGTAGGTGTTGCTGCAACCTTTCTCTTCACCAGAGGTCATGTACTCAGTTTGAGTGTGGCTTTTGCCGTCAGCTTCTACCTGTACGTTAAGTGCCATTGCACCTGATTTCGCTACAGAGATGTATGCGTACTTGATGACACCGGCCACTAGGCCTGTGTCGAATAGTGAGAATCCGCCACCAATACGGTCTTCGTCAGTGGCGATGTTCTTTTTAGTTTTAAGGTTGTTCATTAGGCTCATTGGTATTTTCTCCTTACTCTTTAGCCGTAGTATTCAACAAGACGGTTCAACACGTGTTGCGCATTGTTATCGATAAACGTTTCGTTCTGGTCCCATAAGCCCATTGGCCCACGGATGCGTTCGTTTACCGCGTCTTTAGTTAGTTTGGTTTGGTAGACATATTTGAAGCCGAGTGCTTCGTCTTCCGGTGTGATTTCAAGCATTTCGCTTTCGAAATCGGTGAGGTCTTTCAGTTTCTTCTTCTTGGCGTAAACCACGCATGAGAAGTAACTTTCAACACCTTGGTTCTTGATGGCGCCTTTGGCTGGTACTTTCGTTTCAGTAACCATTTCGCCTTCGTTGAGCTGGTCAACAACGTGCGCTAGGAAGATAACGTTCTTCGATGATGCTGCTACTTTTTGCTGCATGATTCGTTTGAAGAACTGCGTGTACTCACCCCACATGGGGTATCTTCAGTTAAGGACGCTACTCCTTAACCCGTTCTTTTATGAACTGCTGCGTGTTTTCCACGCAGATGAGACTATATCTTCACCTTCAACTTTACTTGGTAAGGTGCTGACCGCTTCGAATGCCAATAGCTTGCATCCTACTCTCCCATTGGAGATAGTCGTTGCACGTTTTATTTTGAAATAGGTTGTATTTGGTGAGGTAAGTTGTTGTCTTTTATAAACTGGTTTCTAGCAATAAGTGCAGATTCTTCTGAGTCATGAGTAGAACTCAATAGCTGTTTACCTTTTAATGTTATTCTGGCAACCCACTTGTTGTGTGTTTTACTCCAGTTAACGCCTGTGTACTTGTTGCTTGTTTTTTTGCTCGTATGTCTTTGGTTGGCTACGTTTATTGATTGATCAACCCATCTAAGGTTGCCTATCTCGTAGTGGCCATCATTATCTATACGATCCAGTTGAAAAGAATTACTTAACTTACTCTCATCATAACCTGGCAATGATGAAACGTATTCTACGTATGTTTTAAAGTCATTTAACCCATCTCTAATTTCAATGCCTCTGCCACCGTAGTTTTGGTAATTGGTACTGTTAGGGTTGGTGACTCTCTGGGTCATTGATAACCATCTGGAATACAGTGGGTTACTTTCTCCACCGTAGCTTTGTGCAGCTTTATACTTTCCTCTGCATGATGCAGAACAAGTAGCTTGCTGTGTCCTTATGGCTTGAATACGTGTTCTTATGAACTCTTGTCCACACTGTTTACATGCTAGAACAACTGCTGATCTTAAAGATCCTTTTGGTCTTGCTGATGTGTAAATGCGGATTGGTTCGGCATTGCGTAGATAGTTACTGGGTAATGTTTTAATACATTTATGCATGTGTGTACTACATCCTTACAATAAGTAAAGTGTATTATTACACGTAACTATCTAATTTCAAAATAACTTCGCTCAGGATTACCCTCGTCTTTATCGTTAGGGCTTCCCCTGAATTCAATCAGTATGCTCTACTTATTTCTAAGTAGACGGCCTGGGGTGGTTAAGCCTGCATGGTGTTTGTTGATGTAAGTACGTGAAGTGACTCGTACATATCCATCAAGTAGTTAAGTGAGTCAATGACGATAGTGTGAACGTCATCCATCTCTTCTACTTGGTCAAACGCATCTTCGACCTGATACGGGTCAGTGACAACAAGTTCTTTGAACTTGCTTCGAAAGGGTAACTTCTTACCCGCTTCACAATTTAGATAGATGACACCCTCTGGGTTCTTTAGTCCCATTAGTGACGCTGATTTTCCCACGGCTGATTTACCGCAGATAAGTACGAGATTATCGTTAACTTCTGACATTAGTTTCTCTTGTTTCTGAATTGATGAAAGCGCAGCAGGGCACGGAGGTGCCCAAACTACTCTTAAGCGGCTGCTTGTTTTGCGAAGGCTTTACGCGCTGAAACCATGATCGTTGTCATAATTTCTTCTTCTGGGAGTTTGTCAGCGAGTTTCTCGTTAAGAGACATCACCGCTGCTTCTACTTGGCTGATAGTTTTGCCCGAGTCCACTAACATTAGTGCGAACTTGACCAATTGATTTGAACGGTTACCAGAACCAGTATTGTTAACGAACCAACGTTCCACATTGGATAGCGATTGCTGATCAATGAGTCGCTGCTTACGTTCTTCATTCTTCTTGGTTTTCGGAATGAATGGAACCGGGTCAAATAGTTCACCATCTTGTAGGAACAAGTCACCGTCATGGCTCTGCCATTTACGGCTTCGCTGTGAGGTTTGCTCATCTACTTCGAATGGTAGCCAGTCGTAGACTGCCTGCATGAACTCTTTGTATTCTTGGCCGTCCAGCTTCAAGCCATACTTCATAGGTAGGATAATGCGGTAACGGTCTTCACCTTCCGTCTGGTGACGTTTGGTTGTATAGAACGCTGACTTATAATCACTTAGAAGTTGTCTTGTAATGTCAAGAGGTGCTTCACCGTCAACATCGATAACCAGTAGGTTAAAGCCTGCTTTAGTGTTGTCTTCGCATCTGTGACCTTCCTGTACATGGTGTGTAATCCAGTGCATATCTGGCATCTGGGTGAGTTTGCCTAAGTTGTCCCAATTCACCGTGTCGTTGTAGTAGTTATACGCTACATGGTCCGAGTAAGAGACAGTTAGAGCATCTAGATTGGTTTCTTCTAGTGCTTCACCTGTTAGGAACTCGATACCATCAACGTAGTGCTTCTTCACGATGATGTTATTTTGGTGGCCCCAGGCGATCGCCATGTTAAGCATCTCTGTTTTCTGAGAGGCATTACCTTTATAGAAGGGTAAGTCTTCGACTAACTCAACCTGTGTTACCGGTCTGCTCATTGAGCCAAGATACTTAGCTAATTTCACATAAGGGCGATCACGGTTAAGTACTTCGCCAAGGGCTGTACCTGAGTCTTCTACAATAGCGATTGCGTAGTAGAGGTGTTCTGCAGTTATCTTAGCAGAGCCTTCGAAGAAGGCGTATGCGCCAGCTAATTTAAGCGCCTTAAATGCACGGTTTTCCATCTCGATACGTTTTACCGTATCGTGTTCACTTAACTCACGTGAGCGTTCCTTGTTCCACAAGTCATACTCAATACGTAAGATCTCTTCTTCCTTGTCTAGTAACAGGAGTTTGTTGAAGTTCACTGGGTCAGCTAACTCAATTAAGTGTTCTGCTAGTTCCTCAATGAACTCTGATGACTCTTCGTTACTGTTACGTTCGAAGATCTCTTCCGCTGTAAGATCAAGTCTACGGTTAACCGTCTTTTCACAACCAAATAGGCAGCGTCGGGCGTAGCCTTTCTCCTGCATGGAAAGAAATTCTTCTTCCTTTTTGCTGCCATCAAGTAATGAGCTTTGTGTACCGAACATGATCAAGTTACACGGTGTTTGTCCTTCAATAGAACTAAGTCGTGTGTTGTCTTTCGTGTTCTTCGTCAAAGACTCTTTGATTTTGCCTTTGTCGTATAGTTCTAGGAACTTACTAAAGGCATCAGCGTTACCTGTTAGGTTGTCACCAATTTCGTCTATCTCAAAGTTAAGAGAACCGGCATTGGCTAATAGAAGTTTATGTCTGAACTGTTTTAGGGCTGCTGGCGTTGCTGAGTCAAATGATTTAACCCACGCACCGATAGACTTAAACTCTGCAATCAGATCCTGCATTTCTTCATCTGGGTCAGTACCATTCTTAATCGAACGCTTGTTAGCAAGCTTCGCTAGGTTCTGTTCAGTCGTGTAGGGTAACAATTCAGATTCAAATCTGTCATTGAATAGGCCAAATACTTCTTCTTCTAGGAAGTTCATCGACTTGGTTTTACCTGCACCAGATGGAGCAAGGTTAATCGCGTAAATGTTAATTGGTAACGGCTTCTGATTATAAAGCTTGATACGGGCACGCATCTGCGATGCTGCCTTACCAATGAAGTAAGAGACTACTATTCGAAAGAAAGCTGGAGTGTCGTTCTCGCAATAGTTCGCGATGTGCTGAGTTAGTTTCTCAGCGACTGGGTGATACTTTATCTTCTCTTGGTCGAAGATCTGAAACTGTGGCATTGTTATCCTCTTAACTGTAATTCTCCACTGTCTAAGTACTTCTGCTTTTGCTCGCAAATTTCAAAAGCTTTACAGTACCTGCACGCTACAACTTCACCTGGGAATGTCTTCACAATTGCGCCTTTCTCACGGGCGAATCGTTCTGCACCACGCTTATCTTCATCGAATACACCACCGCTCATAGCGCGTTTGGCTTTTTCGTCCTTATAAACTTTGTAGACCGTTGGCTTTCGCCATAGGTCGTCATCGTTACATTCAGGAATTTCAGATTCGGGTTTGTCCCAGTATTTCTTGATGGTAGCTAACTGCTTGCGTACAAACGCTTCAGTGGCTTGGTATGAGTTCAGCATGAATTTCTTCTCTACTGTTCTCATGTTGGGGTAGTTGGGTTCACGTGTTCGTGAGCCTTGCCAGTCCGTAAAAATGAACTGAATGGCCATATCGTCACGTGTTACTTTGTCAGGGTTAAGCCAACGATAAATACTACCTTGGTTAATGTAGTCTTCGTCTTTGGTTCCCTTCATAAAGGTGTAAACAGAAGTCGTTTTAAAGTCTTCTAGTCTACCGTCACCGATGAAGTCGAACTTACCGCTGATGATGAATCCGTCTATCTCTTTCTCAGAACGAACTTCTAAGTAGATAGGGATGATGTCAGGGTCTGCTTTGAGATCTTCGGCTGATGGGTTTACGCGAATACGTTCAATCACTCGTTTAGGGTAGCCAAGCTTTTCAAGGTTCTTGGCATAGCTTCCAACCCACGCAGCTTCAATACCGTTGTGTATGGACGAACCCATCGCAGATGGGATGAGTCCAACGATATCGTCTTTCGCCTCGTTATCAACGCGGTTACTTAATATAAGTTGTTTGAGTGGCTTTAGAAGTGATGTAGCCGAGATATGGTTTTCCCGGCTATCGTGATCGTAGTCATCGTGTGCTAACCATACCGCAATAGATAAGGGTAGGTTGCTATTGTTGGTAACTTGTTGCATTGGCTTTGCCTTTTCTGATGATTAATCGCCAGAGTGCGGGGAGCCGCACAAGCTTTCATCTCAGGCAAAGCCACAAGTCAGTTAGTTAGGGGTAGGCACTCCAAATAGAGTTTGCCATGGCGTATTGCTTACATCTTACTAGGTAAGGGTTAAGTAAGAAGTACGTTACGCCTTCCTTAGTAGCTAACCCTAGCTGTCTTTGATGGTCACGTTTAAGTCGAACCATTAGTCCAGCTTTAACGATCTTACTTACATAACGACTGTGAAGTTTGTAGGCCGTAGATTTACGGTCTTGTACTGACTCAGGTAATTCATACGAACACACATTATTTACGTAATTGTGTTTACGTTTGATTTCAAGGAACAGTACTTGAGCAGCAGAGGGTAAACCTACAAGTGTGTCAAGTAGATCGGGTGCGAATGAATTGTTGTCCGTACTCAGTGGACTAATCATTGCGAAAGGTGCGTTTGTGCTATTTGTGCTGTTTGTTTGGGTTAAAGACAACATACTCTCCATGGGGTTTTTATATGAAATAAAAATCCACTCACAAAGGTAGAATATTAATGCTGTAACTAATTGATCTACCTCAACTATAATTCCCTATATATAAATAAGATCAAATAGATGAAATAGATGAACCAATTTACTGTACGGAGGTACAGCAGATACTACTAATATAACTTACCTAACTAAATTCCGTTTCAATGTGATCCGTGCGTAAAACACTGACGTAAATCAGTACCGCGTGGTTACACCTAGCAAACTATTATTATTATTTTTGGTGTTTGCGAATTTGGTCTCAGCTCCCTCTGCCTCGACCAAGCATAAATAAGTATTTAGTTATACTTAAGTATGAAACTGGAATGTATAGGAACGTGAAATCGTTTTCCACCTATTTTGTAAGAAAACTTGACCGAACGTTCAAGAAAAAGTCAGTCGTGTCGCTATTGTCATCATTGGAACAAGAACCAATTAAATCACTTTCTGGTGACTAGGTAACTTCAACTTCAAGTTAACGTCACTCATAACTGCACTGATAGTGCGTTTTGTCCTCCGAAAATTTGTGACCAGATTGTGACTATGAATAGGCACTTTTAGGCTCATCTAGGCTTAGTACTTTTTTAAAGAAGTAAGCGTACATAAGCCTCTGATATATATAGATATTTTACCCACAGGTTCAAGTCCGGCCCCGGGCACCATTTATCTACTCCCAATTCTCCAAACTTTAAATCAAAAAATTGATAAGACAATTGCGCTCTTTTATCACCAATTACTATGGTAAAATCCGTAAAAATTTTGGCAAAGACGTACTATCTTGAATTCTGTTATGTCACTTCGTTTAGACGAGTTATCTCGTGCTGAACGTCCATTCCACGCGCGTGGGAGTAAAGTAGTTCGCTGTGAGGCGTGTCTGCTTCCAACGCAAAACTGTATTTGTGAATTTAAGCCTGAGGCTGGCACTGATGTGGCGGTTTTGTTTGTGATGTACAAAGGCGAATATTATAAGCCTACTAATACCGGTCGTTTAATTGCGGATGTGGTTAAAGATAACCACGCATTCTTGTGGAAGCGCACCGAGCCAGAAGAGGCGCTATTGGCGTTACTTCGTAACGAAAAATATTTTCCTATCGTGGTATTTCCACACGAATATGCTGCAGCTGAACGTTGTATTGATACGCCACCATTGAATACTGGGAAAACGTTACTATTTATTTTCTTGGATGGAACGTGGCGTGAAGCAAAAAAAATGTTCGTGAAGAGCCCTTACTTGCATGACTTTCCTGTGTTGGGCGTGAGTATGGACGTAGCGTCAGATTATTTACTACGCGAATCTACCCATGATTTCCAACACTGTACTGCTGAAGTTGGTATTAGCGTATTAGACCTTGCGCAGCAGAAGCAAGGGGCACAAACCTTAGCGCATTATTTCAGTGTGTTTAGACGGGAATATTTAAAAGGTAAGCCGCATTTGCAGCATAAGCTTGCGTTTGCAGAGTCGCAGGTTAAAAGTAACATTTAAAAAGCGTCACTTTTATTTGCGAAAGTATTGTTTTACATCCACTATTTCATATTAACAAAACACGGAGAAAGCGAATGGCATCAGTTACTTTTCAAGGCAATACAGTTACGACAAAGGGTCAGCTTCCTGAAGTAGGCACATCTGCACCAGACTTTACATTAGTGAAAGCAGATTTGGGTGAAGTAACACTGTCTGAGCTTGCAGGAAAAAATGTGGTATTAAACATTTTCCCTTCTATCGACACGGGAACATGTGCAATGTCTGTCCGTAAATTCAACGAAGAAGCGGCAAAATTGGATAACACGACAGTTATCTGTGTATCGGCAGATCTTCCGTTTGCAGCGGGTCGCTTCTGTGGTGCTGAAGGTATTGAAAATGTACTTACAGGCTCGACTTTCCGCTCAAGCTTTGGTGATGACTATGGTGTTACCTTTGAATCAGCGCCGCTTACTGGGCTGCTGTCTCGTTCAGTAGTGGTTATCGATGCTGAAGGCAAAGTGGTTTACACAGAGCAAGTTGCAGAAACAACAGAAGAGCCGAACTACGACGCGGCTATCGCAGCTCTTAGCTAAGTAAATCCGCAACATAGGTTAGTTGGTTAGCTAACTATGTAATGTGTTTGAATACGCACCGATTTGTTTTATCGGGGTATTACAGGGCACTCACTGATGTGGGTGCCTTTTAGGAGAATGTAATGGCATCGGTATTGCTCTCAGTTGGTGAATTAGCCAATGTAATGCAACAAAAGCCGGTAACGCTTGTACGAGCGTTAATGGACGACCCCGTTTCAAAAACACCAGATACGCGAACGGCAATGGTTTTACCTGCGTCAGTCGACTTTGACTTAGATAGTGAAGGTAGCGATCACACTACAGGTCTCCCTCACAGTATGCCTTCTGCAAACGACCTTGCAATTTATCTTGGTAATCAGGGCATAACAGCGAACACACCTATTGCGGTATACGATACCCGTGGAATATATTCTGCGCCAAGGGTGTGGTGGATGTTAAAAGCGTTGGGCCACCAAGATGTTTATCTATTAAATGGCGGGCAGCCTGCATGGGAAAAAGCAGCGTTGCCGGTTTCAAAACAACAGCAATACGGAAAATTAACCTATCAAGCTACACCTAGGCCTGGTTGGTTCGCAAATTCCGGTGCAGTACTTCAGGCAATAAATACTGAAGCACAACTTGTTGATGCGCGCAGCGCGCCGCGATTCAAAGGAGAAGTGTCAGAGCTTCGTGAAGGAGTACGTTCAGGTCATATGCCTGGTGCGTTTAATATTCCTTTTGACACCTTACTCAAAAGCGGTCATTTTTTGCCAGTTGAGCAGCTTAAGGCTGTTTTTGACCGCTCTAATATCGATTTACGCAAACCCATTATTTGTACGTGTGGTTCTGGCGTTACCGCCTGCATAATTGGAGTGGCGGCATTATTGTGCGGCGCTACGCAGGTTTCAGTCTACGATGGCTCTTGGTCAGAGTGGGGCGCTGATACTCAATATCCTGTGGTCAAAGATATGTAAAGAGTCGCGGCTTTTAACTAAGTAAATATACAACATGCTAATCGTATAATTAGCTCTATAACAACAGAGTAAGAACAACCTGATGCCATCTGATCAATCTCTACCCAATATTGTTATTCTTACCGGTGCGGGTATTTCCGCTGAATCTGGATTAAAGACATTTCGGGATAATGACGGTCTTTGGGAAAATCATCGCGTAGAAGAGGTGGCCACTCCAGAGGCTTTTGAACAAAATCCTAGCTTAGTTTATCGCTTTTACAACGCTCGACGTGCGCAGTTACAGCAAGACGACGTGAATCCTAATGCAGCGCATGAGGCGCTGGCCAAACTTGAGAAAGCGTTCGGTAGCAACCTGATGTTGGTTACTCAAAATGTGGATGACTTGCATGAGCGCGGTGGAAGCCAGTCTGTTTACCATATGCATGGCAAGCTGCTATCGGCGCGCTGCGCTATAACCCAGCAAACTTTTGACTGGAGTGATAGTTTTGATCACACCACTAAATGCCCGTGTTGCAACAGAGTAACCTTACGACCGGATATCGTGTGGTTTGGTGAAATGCCCATGTACATGGAAGAGATTTACGATGCGCTTTCAAAGGCTGATTTGTTTATTGCTATTGGCACATCAGGTAATGTCTATCCTGCCGCGGGTTTTGTTCAGATCGCTAAAGAAAGTGGCGCACACACCATAGAAGCAAATTTGGAGCCGGGCGTAACTAATGCATTGTTCGATGAATCGCTAACAGGCCCTGCTTCTCACATCGTCCCACAATGGGTCGATCAATTAATATTAAAGTACGCGCTGTAGGAGGCGCAAAACATGCAGTATATGAATGAGTTTCTTACCATTGCGTTGGTACACCTTGTGGCTGTTGCTAGTCCAGGGCCAGATTTCGCGGTGGTTGTTCGAAACAGCGTGGCCTATGGCAGACGTATCGCCATGTACACCAGTATAGGGATTGGCTTAGCTATATTACTGCATGTGGCTTACTCGTTAGTGGGGCTTAGTGTGGTTATTGCAACTACTCCTTGGTTATTCACCACGTTTAGCTATGCCGCCGCAGCTTATTTACTGTACCTTGCGTTTGGTGCGCTTAGAAGCGGGCCTGTAAAGCAGGACCAGGCAGTTAACGCTGAAAAGAAAACATCCCACATATCGGCAAAGCGCGCAGTTTGGATGGGCTTTCTCACAAATGGACTTAACCCAAAAGCAACGCTATTTTTCCTCTCGTTGTTTACTGCAATTATTAGTATTGATACCCCATTTACAGTGAAACTTGGCTACGGTATCTATTTAGCTATAGCTACTGGACTGTGGTTCTGTTTTCTTTCATACCTTTTGAGCACCAGTAAAGTAGCTGAGCTTATTGGTAAAAAAGGGTATTGGTTAGACCGTGCGATGGGGGTGCTACTCGTCGGTTTAGCTGCGAAATTAGTACTAGGTTAACGTTTGTTTACCTTACAAACAGGCATTTGTTTTTGTGAATTGGTATAATCGCGCCGATTTTTCAAAAAGATAAGAGAGTTGTGTGAAAGACGTAAACCAAGACCGCCTGAACAATACGTTGTCTAAACAGTATCAATTTGATACCAAAGGTCTATTGCGCCGCGCTGCCGGTTTAACAAAGGCAAACTTTTCATCATTACTGCAGGGAAGTGTTGTTCTATTTTTGACGTTTGTCGTGTTAGGTGTATTTGCTCAGCAGTACATCACAATGAATGACGATGGGACCTACGTATTCGAGCATCAGTCTATCATAGAAATTGTTGCAATCTGCATCGTTGCCCCGCTGTTGACGGGGTTGTATATGATGGGCGTTTTTGTTGCCCGTGGCACTAAAACTTCAGTATTTACCGTATTTCAGTTTTTCCCCTTGATATTTTTGCTGGCGCTAACTCAGTTAGTAAACAGTATTCTTGTTCAGCTAGGTATGATGCTGCTTATCATTCCTGGTCTTTACTTTTATTTAGCGTCGTCTTTTTCCTTAATGTTAGTCGCTGACAGAAAGTTAACGCCAATTAGCGCGATCATCCTGTCGTGTCGCGTATTTAATGCATACTGGACTCAAATCGCCAGCATATTTGGTGTGTTCTTTTTACTGTTTGTGTCGGTGCCGTTAACGCTGGGCTTTTCACTTATTTGGGTATTACCGTTTTATTTTAGTATGATGGGCTTGCTCTATCAGGAATTGATTGGCGAGCAAGGAGCGAGCACGGAAGCATCTGAAAACGATGTGAATGAGTCTAGCTTCGATGCATAAGCGTGAAACCTTTAAAATTGTTCTTATAACGCTGGGCGTATTGGCTGTAATCGTCATTAACGCCATAATTTTTACAAAGGACGAGCCGGATATTTTAGATATACCGCAAACGGTTGAAGCTAAAAAGCCGGTGCCTAACTTCTCTGCCTATACAGATGTAAAAGAGAAGAAAGAAGCATTTTTTAACTATTTACGTCCTGAAGTAGAGAAGCAGAATGCGTATCTACTTACGTTAAGGCATTACGTGCAAACCTTGTACAGAAAGGCGTTAGCTAACGAGACGCTCTCTGAAGAAGATATGGCAAGGCTTGAATGGTTAGAAGAGGAATATCGAGTTAAGCCAACACAGCCGCTTAAAACGAAATTGCTGGCGCTGCTACAAAAAATTGATGTTTTACCAGTCGAACTGGTACTTGTTCAGGCTGCAAACGAGTCGGCTTGGGGAACCAGTCGCTTTGCGAGAAAAGGCTATAACTTTTTTGGGTTGTGGTGCTTTTCTAAAGGGTGTGGCTTTGTTCCAAATCGTCGAAACGATGGGGCGTCTCACGAAGTAGCCAAGTTTGATAGCCTGTCCCGGGCGACGTACACCTATATGCGAAATTTAAACCGCCATGATGCGTACGCGGATTTACGTGAGATTCGCAGTAGACTGCGCGCTAATCAAATACCGATTACTGGTGTGGCACTCGCTGAAGGGCTTATGAATTATTCTGAACGTGGAGCCGCTTATGTTGAAGAGCTTCAAACTATGATCCAATTTAACGAGGAGTTTTTATCCGAATGATACGCGCGGCCTTATTTTTTGCTTCATCACTATTTGTGGGTGTAGCTAGTACAAACGTTGCTGCTGAAACGATAGATGTAGAGTACAGCCGTTTTTATAGCCATGTTAAAAAGCTAGATAACGAGGATACTCAAGCACTGCAGTTTGCTTTTGGATTTGTCCGTGTAGGTGAGGGGCGTTTGTGCGAAGTGAACGGGGCGTCTATCGTTACTGACAAGAAAACCATGCCGCTTACGGTAAGTGAAGAAGGGCGTTTTACTGTGCCAACTGAAAAAGCCCTGAAGCTTGCCAATGCACTGGTTCGCATTGATTTGAACGAACGCGCAAATGTGTGTGATATGTCGGTTCAATTAGAAACGAAACCAGAGTATTTAAAGCAGCACTACACCAAAGAAGACCTAACATTTCTGTATGCTCAGTATGAGGCGTTTTTTAATGAAATGGGAAGCTTCTTGTCTTTCATGATGCCTTCAGTAAAGGGCTTGATGATTCAGTTTGATGACAAGAATCTAGATTTCATCACACCACAAGGTGTGCAAATCAATAATGGTGTGTTGCATTTAGAACAAGATTGGATCGACAACGCAAAAGGCCTAACGCTGCCTCATGCGCCGTTACGTGTTACTGCTATGGCTTCAAGCTAAGCGCTTGTTATATTCGCGATTAGGTAAGTAGCTGATACCTAATTTGCTCTGCTAGACGCGCGATGGTTTCTTCACCCTTCGCGCACAGCTCTTCGGCTCTATGGAATTCCATAATGCCCACATCGGTAAGCTGAGGTTCAATAAGTATGTCTGGCGGATCGCCCGCTAGTCTTGAGCGAGTAACGCGTGCTTGAAGAATCTCAAGTGAACTGCTCATCACGCTCATAATTCCCGGCGGGTTGCGCTTATTCACTTTTGCGGGCACTTCGGTAAACTCTTCTTCCACTTTTTCAATCACATCAGAAGCAATGCCTTCTTCAGTTTTTAACTCGCCAGTGTCAGATAAAGCTTCGTCTTTATCTTCATTTTTCTCTAACGCTTTGTCTTCTTTACTATCAGGCGAAAACCATTGGCGTAGTACGTTTTGACTCTTCGTAAAGAAATCCTCAGTTTTGCGCTGGTTTTCTTCATGATCTTGTCTCAACTTTTCAAGACGAAGTGGTCGGAAATCGGCGTTAAGGTTAACCGCGATTACAAAATCGGCCCCTAATTGGCGACATAAGTTCACCGGTACAGGGTTTACAACGGCACCGTCTACCAACCAGCGATCTCCATGTGCTACGGGCGCAAAAAGTGCGGGAATAGCGCAGGATGCTTGAATGGTGTCTCCGATAGGACCAGAGTTAAACACCACTTCACGGCCGGTATAAAGGTCGGTAGCTACAGCCGCAAACGGCTTAAGCATGTCTTCATAAGTCGATTCACAAAACTCGCTTGCTAGCTTGTCGAAAACTTTCTGTCCGCTGGCAATACCGCCGCGTCTAAGTCCTACGCCCATAAGAGCAAGTACCTGCCAGTCGCTGAGGGAACAGGCCCACTCTTTCAATGCTTCCAGCTTGCCACTTGCATAGGCAGCACCAACATAAGCACCAATAGAGCAACCCGCCACCACGTCAATTTTAACGCCTAGCTTTTCCAATGCTTCAATTATACCAATGTGAGTCCAGCCCCTCGCGGCACCGGCACCTAAAGCAAGTCCAATTTTCATTTACTTCGGTTCCATGATGTTAACGACTTCAATAGCGTTGTCTTCATCGCTGAAGTTTGCGCTATTTTCAGTATTAAAAGTGGGTTGGTCAAATCCAATGTCACCACCCTCAACAGGCCCATCTTGAGTTGTGATCGCCTTAAAGTCATACAAATTACTGTCTACTAAATGTGAAGGCGCCACATTTTGGAGAGCACGGAACATCGACTCTATACGACCTGGGAAGCGACGGTTCCAGTCTTGAAGCATAGCCTTTATGTTTTGGCGCTGTAAGTTCTCTTGTGACCCGCAAAGATTACACGGAATAATTGGGAACTCAGCGGCTTGAGAATATTTCTCGATGTCTTTTTCTGTGCAGTACGCCAATGGACGAATAACGATATGTTCACCGTTGTCGCTGACCAGTTTTGGCGGCATGGACTTAAGTTTGCCACCATGGAACATGTTGAGGAAAAACGTTTCTAGCATGTCGTCGCGGTGGTGGCCTAACGCAATTTTAGTAGCACCCAGTTCTTTTGCTGTGCGATACAAAATACCACGGCGCAAGCGAGAACAAAGCGAGCAGGTCGTTTTTCCCTCTGGAATTTTGTCTTTAACAATAGAGTAGGTGTCTTCTTCTACAATTTTGTAATCAACACCAATGCTTTCTAAATATTCAGGCAAGATATGTTCTGGGAAACCAGGCTGCTTTTGGTCAAGATTAACCGCAACGATATCAAAATGAATAGGCGCAATCTTCTTTAAAAACAATAGAATATCAAGCATGGTATAGCTGTCTTTACCGCCAGATAAACACACCATTACTTTGTCGTTGTTTTCAATCATACCGAAATCGCCAATGGCTTTACCCACATTGCGGCGAAGTCGTTTCTGAAGTTTGTTGAAGTTGTACTTTTGCTTACTTTGCGCAGCATTTAATGGCGACGCGTCAGCACTGTTTGTGCCTAAACTCATAATTAACTAGCTTGGTTTGTGATAAAGCCACCATTATACATTAAAGCGGCTTTTCGAGACCATGCTTGTGAAGTTAAATTTGTTGATGACATACTGTGTTGGCCGCTAAGTAACCGCAAACACGGGCTATGTAGTACTAATAAAAAGACTACACCGACAACGGCGACACAAATCCATCCGGCTTAATAGCAAGCACATCGCAATTGAGTTCGTCGATCACGTGTTCTGCAGTGTTACCAATTAGGGCCGCTGAAATGCCCACACGGCCAACGGTACCAATAACAACCAGCTCTGCATCCAGTGTTTTTGCCACTTGCGGGATAACTTTTTCCGGAAGGCCTTCTCTTACTACACATTTGTTGTCAGGAATACCGTACTTTAACGCGTGACTACGCATTTCCTTTAAATGATGATTTTTTACCGCGTCGTGATAGGTATCGGGGTCGAACTCAGGCACTTCTATGGCGATATTAAGTGGTGTAGAAGGGTAACTGTTGACCAAATTTACGCTACCTTTCAATAAAGAGGCGTAGTCGTTAGCAATGAGGGTGAGCTTATCGTTAAGTGCGGCATGCTCATCGTCTTCACTGCCTACGTTTACTGCAGCAATAATCTCTCCTCCTTCTGGCCAGTCGTGCTCTTTAACGAGCAATACCGGGCGAGGGCACTTACGCATTAAATGCCAGTCGGTGGGGGTGAAAATAACAGAAGCAAGATCGTCGTGCTTTTTGGTTGCCTTTACCACTAAATCTATCTGATTGTTTAGGGTGTAGTAAATAATCGACTCATACGCACGATTATTCCATTCTACAACGATATCAGTTTCAGTGAACCCTTGTTCTCTTAAGTGGGTGGCAAGCCATTTTGCATGCTCCTTTGTAACTGCATCGCGCATTGACTCGCGCTCATCCGGGCTAAGCATGGTCGTCATATCATAAGATAAGTCGTATACCACCATCATGGCGGTAACTGAAGCGCCTGTTTTTGAAGCGAGTTCATAAGCACGGCTTAGTGCAGGTTGGTTATCGCGCTCGGCATCTACCACGGCCAGAATTCGTTTACACTCAATCATAACGTCCCCCTAACTACGAAACTTAGTAGCGGCTGTCGAAATCGAAGCTTTCTAATACTAACTATAAACGACATTGGGAAAAACGTAAGTTGTTTTAGATCAAGAATTTTACGAGGCGACCGTGAGTGAACCTACCGAATTGAATATGGAGCAACCGGCGTGGCGCTGAAAGGTTAGATAGGTGGCTACCAAAGGTCACAAAAAAGCGCGCTTAGTGCGCTAATGCCGATCAGTTAAGAATTTAATGA